>NZ_MPBM01000029.1:0-111125 GCF_001907715.1 Pseudomonas sp. BTN1
GAGCTGGATGCACTGCTCAAGCTGGGCAAAGACACGCTGGCCAAGGGGTTGCTGGTACTCAGTGATGAGCCGCTGTTGTTTATCTACCTGTCGGCGCTGGTGGCCTGGGTACGCATGCTGCCGCCACCCGACATGTACGAACTGCTGGGTGAAATCACCGGCGAAGTCTTGATCAATCTGCTGCTGATCTGGGCCACGCGGGGTATTGGAGTACAGCTGCGCCTGGGTGCTCAGGTGCTTAGTGGCGTCAAGTCCGGGCGGGCGCGGGCGTTGTTGGAGTTGCTGGCCGAGCAGGTGACGGGGCCTCGGCTGGAAACCCATGTGGAGGCCGCCAAGCCGGTGTTGCTGAGCAGTGCGGCGACGCCGATTAAGACGGTGCCGGCTGTGCCGTTGAAGGCGGGCGATACGCTGGTTTCGAACCCGGTGCCAATGGTGCGCGGCAAGACCCAGCGCACGACGTTGGTCCGTCATGAGCCTGTCGATGATGTGCCGGCCATGGCTTCAAATCCGAAGGGGGACGCGGCGGCGCCAGCGGACAAGACCGTTACCCACGGTTGCCCGGTGTCGATGGTCACTGGCGAGGAATTGCTGACCCTCACCGATGGCGTGCTGGATGGGATCTTGCCGTTTGAGTGGACGCGGCTGTACCGCACCAGTGCGGTGGACATTGATTGTGGGTTGGGGTTTGGCTGGAGTCATGCGCTGGCTCATCGGCTGGTGGTGTCGGGCGATTTGGTGGTGTGGACTGACCATGAGAACCGCTCGACTACCCTGCCCTTGCCCACCGACTCTCGGCCCGCGATCACCAATAGCCTGGCTGAAGCGGCGATCTACTTGGGTTCGGCTCCTGATGAGTTGGTGCTGGCCCAGGCGTCGCGTTTCTATCACTTTCGCGACGGTGTGCTGGTCTCGATCAGCGACGCGTATGACAACCGCCTGCGCCTTTGCCGGGATCGTTCAGGGCGGATTGAGCGGCTGGATAACGGCGCCGGTCGTTCGTTGCTGCTGCGTTATGAGTTGGGTCGCATCGTCGCGGTGGACTATCAGGTGCATCGCGCCAAAGGGCGTGAGCCCTACGTGTGGGAGACCGAGCAGAACCTTGTTTCCTACGCCTATGACGAACACGGACGACTGGTCTGCGCGACCAATGCTGTCGGGGAAAGCGAGCGTTATCGCTACGACGATCAGCACGTCATTCTTGAGCGCCAACTGGCCGGTGGCGCGAGTTTCTTCTGGGAATGGGAACGCGCGGGCAAGGCGGCGCGCTGCGTCCGGCATTGGGCAAGTTTTTCGCAGATGGACACGTGTTACGCCTGGGGGGATGACGGGCGCGTCACCGTGCATAACGCCGATGGTAGCCAGGAAGTCTATGTCCATGACGACCGGGCGCGCTTGGTGCAGCGCATCGATCCGGATGGCGCTCAGCATTACAAATCCTACGATGCCAAGGGCCGGCTGACCGTCGAGCAAGACCCGATGGGCGCGGTGACGGCCTATCAATATGACGACGCCGGACGCTTGGTGGCGCTGTTTCCGGGGGATGATGAGCCGACTTCCTACGAACATGACAACGGTTTTGTTCGGGTTGTCAGGCGTGGGGAGGCGGTCTGGAAATATGAGCGCAATGTTCAGGGCGATGTCATCCGCAAGATTGACCCGGATGGCAATTCGACTGACTACAGCTATGACAAACATGGGCAATTAGTTGCGGTTTGGTATCCCGACAGCAGTTGCCATCGGCTGGTGTGGAACGAGCGTGGGCAGTTGCTTGAAGAGCAATTGCCCAATGGTGGGCTCAAGCGCTATCGCTATGACGATTTAGGGCGACAGATTGCCCGTGAAGATGAGCATGGCGCGCAGACCGTTTATGAATGGGACAGCGTCGGTAGGTTGATTCGCCTCGTCTTGCCAGGCGGCGCCACACGAGAATTCAGCTACAACCCCTACGGCAAAATCATCGCCGAACGCGACGAACTCGGCCACGTCACCCGCTACGAATACGCCAATGGCCTGCACCTGATCAGCCGCCGTATCAACGCCGACGGCACCCAGGTCAAATACCGCTACGACAACGTTCGATTACTGCTGACCGAAATCGAAAACGAAGTCGGCGAAACCTACCAGCTCGACTACCACCCCAATGGCCTGATCCAACAGGAAACCGGCTTCGACGGCCAACGCACCGCCTACGTCTACGACCTCAACGGCAACCTGCTGGAGAAAACCGAATACGGCGACGATGGCAGTCAGCTAATCACCCGTTACGAGCGCGACCACGCCGGACGCCTCGTAAGAAAAACCCTCCCCGATAACAGCATTATCGATTATGCCTACGACCGCCAAGGCAACCTCCAGAGCGCCGAAGACGGTCACTGGGCGCTGGCCTACGAGTACGACCGCCAAAACCGCCTCACCGCCGAACACCAAGGCTGGGGCACCCTGCGCTACCGCTACGACGCCTGCGGCCAGCTTCAACACCTGTGCCTGCCAGACAACAACCGCGTCACTTTCAACCACGACAAAGGCGGCCACCTCGCCACCGTCGAACTCAACGGTGAAGTGCTCACCTCACATCTGTTCAAGAACGGCCGCGAACATCAGCGCCAGCAAGGCCCACTGCTCAGCCACTACCACTACGACGACCAACACCGCCTGCACGCCCACGCGGTAACGCAGCAACAAAACCACCTCTACCAGCGCCAATACGACTACGACAAAGCCGGCAACCTCGCCCGCCTGCTCGACACCCGCAAAGGCGAACACCTTTACCACTACGACCCCCTCGCCCGCCTGACCCGCGCCGACCACTCCCAAGACGTGCAGGAACGCTTCGGCCACAACCCGGCCGGCAACCTGCTGATGCAAGACCGCCCCGGCCCGGACATCGTCGCGGCCAACCGCCTGATGATCCAGGGCGACCGCCATTACGACTACGACGCCTTCGGCAACCTCATCCGCGAACGACGCGGCAAGGGCCAGCAACTTGTCACTGAGTACCGCTACGACTGCCAGCATCGATTAATCAGCATCACAAAGCCGAACGGCGAAACCGCCAGCTATCGCTATGACCCATTTGGACGCCGCATCAGCAAAACCGTGGACGACAAAACCACCGAGTTTTTCTGGCAAGGCGACAAGCTAATTGCCGAACACCATGCAGAACGCCATCGCAGCTACCTCTACGAATCCGGCAGCTTCCGCCCACTGGCACTGTTGGACGGTTTCGGCCCAAAAGAAACCAAGCCCTACCACTACCAACTCGACCACCTCGGCACCCCGCAGGAACTGACCAACCCCGAGGGCGAAATCGTCTGGTCCGCCCACTACCGCGCCTTCGGCCAGATCGCCCGGCTCGACGTGGGCAACATCGAAAACCCGCTGCGGTTTCAAGGGCAGTATTTCGATGCGGAAAGCGGACTGCACTACAATCGCCATCGCTACTACAATCCGGATGTTGGTCGCTATCTGACGCCGGACCCGGTGAAGTTGGCGGGTGGGATCAATGGCTACCAGTACGTGCCCAATCCGACAGGGTGGGTAGACCCGCTAGGCTTGAATTCATGCCCAGGCGATGATGGGTGTAAAAAGCAAACGAGTGCTGACGATCCATCCTACAAATCGAGCGTGGATGATGGACAGCCTTCAGCTCCTCTTGTTCACGGAGTAGACGCAACCTTCTTAAATAGAACACACAGCATTGAAGGGAAGCGGTCAACCAAGCGTGTGGAAGAAATTGCTCGCAGTATGCGAAACGACGGATACGATAAAAATACGCCAATAGACGTTTTTGAGTATAACGAGCAACGCTATATTGTTGATGGGCACCACCGAGCTGCCGCTGCAAGACAAACAAAGACGCCAGTCACCATAAAACTAATCCAGAATATAGGTGACCATAACAGCTCGTTCAACAGCACCCAGGACGTAATAGACGCTTCAAATGCAGTAGGACTGGATAGACTGGAAAGGCCTAGACGATGAGAGCTCAGACGCTAGAACATTTGATCACAGAATACTTGGAGCAAGTAAAAAAGGCTACCGACTTACTTGAGCAAGTGTTTGGAACCAAAAATATCATTGGTCTGTGGCGATCCAAAAAAATCCCGCAGCGTGGGACGGTCGCTGCAAATGTCACCTACGAGCTGCACGGTATTGGTTGCAGTGTTTACTTATCTGAAATATGTGTCGACTTTGATTACGGCCCGGACGATAGGGTCGACGGTTTCGACTCGTGGAGGCTGTATATGTACGCATGCGAAACACCCTGCAAGTACAAAAAATATACAGATAAACAAGCCTTGGAACGTGAGTTCAATGCGTACCTAAAAAAGGGCAAAGCCAAGAAAATCGAAGGGTCCACATCTAATTTGTACTTCATACAGTCTTGATGCCGTTCAGGTAAATCTCCTTACCCTAGACACTCTGAATATCGAATATGGGATGGGACTTGACCTCGATAACTGTGAACCAGCCAATGCATGTGCAAACTGACCCAACAACATCGGAGGTAAGCCTTGGTGCCGATCAGTCAAGCGAACGCAATACTCAAAGCAACGAAGATCAAAAGTGGGAGCTGGCTTGCCTGCGAAAGCGGTAGTGCAGTAACAGAGGCAGTGACTGACACACCGCCTTCGCGGGCAAGCCCGCTCCCACAGGGGATCTGCGCTTAACAGACTGGAATCCTTCCCACATTCACACCCACGGCGCTACTCTTTCCCACCGATGGTTTGGATGAGGCTTTTCGCAGAACGGGTATACCCAGGTCCGAATACAGCGTATCGAAATGGGGCAAAGACCAATATGGCAAATCATTTCCAACAGAATGGCGAGTACAAACCGGTCCCAATAGAGGAGCGGAAGTGAATATTGACGATCCTATGCTCGTGCCAAGTAAAGAAGGCCCGAAATCACCTCATATTGGCTATCAAACACCTGGAAAGAGAGGCGACGGAGGAGCCAAAAGAGGCCATATACTGCTCCAACTGGTTCCTGTCAGCCGGTCCAGAATAGGTGTCCCCTGATGAGTTACTTGGAAGACGAAATAGACGAAGCCTCTAATGCGCTGAACCTCGACGCTGGAAAGCTTGATTCGAGCGAACTCAACTTGTTGATAAGCTCTCTGACGAGAAAATTCTTCAAAGCGCAGAGCAATGTGCTTGATCCCATCGAACTGAACGAGAAAAGCACCGAACACAACCCTGACTTTTGGAAGGAGATGCCGCATCGCATTAGCGGGAATGGCCTGGTTCTGCTGGTATTTGACTCAGCGTATAGCGCCTGGAGAATGGAAAACGCTCGAGTGCTAGCCTCTGTGTTAGCCGAAACCACCGGATATCCGTTTTGGATAACCGATAAAGAGCTGACGTTCTTGGTACATATGGATGATCATGACTGTGTCATTTGGGCATGAGGGTCACTCCGCCTAAATTGCAGCCTATGACCCCCATAGCCAGCCCCAATTCGCCACCCTGCCCACCTCAACCTAAACTCTGTTCAAGTTGTTTCAACGGACAGAGGATTCACCACCATGGGCAAACGTCACCCCAATCTCCCCGCCTGGCAATGGCGTCAGTACCCACAGAACCATCAGCACCCAACCAACCTGGCGTTGCACCTGATTGCCGTGCCGCTGTTTATCGTCGGTTTCCTACTGATCGTGTCGGGCGTGTTCAGCCTGAGCCTGGCCAGCTTCGCGGTCGGTGTGATTGGCATTGTCGCGGGCCTGGCGTTGCAGCGTCACGGCCATAGCCTGGAAGCCCAGGCCAGTGAGCCGTTCAGTGATCGCAAAGATGCGGTGCAGCGCCTGGTGGTCGAGCAGTTCGTGACCTTCCCGCGCTTTGTGCTCAGCGGTGGCTGGTGGCGCGCCTGGCGGCAGCGGCACCACCACTGACCGGCGGGTTCAGGCGAACACCACCACGGTCTGGCGGCTGAGGGCGATCAACTCGCCGGTCGGGCTCCACAACGCAGCGGCCGCGTGGCCATAGCCGTCGCGGGCGTGTTCGATGTTGACGTGGTACTGGCACCAGTCGAGCGTAGTCAGGTCTTGCAACGGCTGGATGAACTCGATGGTCCAGGTCAGGGTGCTGCCCGGCGCGGGCTTTTTCAGGTGTGGCAGCAACGCCGGTGGCCAGGCGTCGACCAGGGCGAGGATATGCGCCTCGGTCAGTGGCTCCTCTTTCACATCCCCCCGCAACCGTACCCAGCCGCCCATGTCGCGGGATTTATTGCCGGTAAACGGCAGGCCACCGACACTCCAGCGCATTGCCAAATGACGCATGAATTCGGGGGTAACGCCCTTGATATAGGGCAGTTCCTGGCACTCATCCCAATGTTTGAATACCGGTGGCGGCTCACTTGCCACGTCAATTTCGGAGGGGCGAGAGGCGCCAAAACTGGCCTGGACCAGGGTCGCCACTTCACCGTTCTGCACCACGCGCCCCAGCAACTGGCTGACCGCCTTGCCTTCGCGCAGCACTTCGACTTGATAGCTGGCAGGTACATCCGGCGCTACCGGGCCGACAAAGGTGATGGCCAGCGAGCGCAGCGGTCGGTCAGCCGGCACCTGGGCGCGCAGCGCCTCGTATTGCAAGGCGGCGACCAAGCCGCCAAAGGTGGCCCGGCCCTGGGCCCATTCGGCAGGGATGGTGACATCCAGCGGATTGCTACGGGCAGCGTCGAGCAAATCACTAAAGCGCATGGCGACCTCACATCAAGAAAATCCTGGAGGAATCTTAACCATCGAATTGCACAGGCACAGCGCCTATTCCGGCCAAAAACCGGACCGGTTTAAAAACACTCGGCGCTGAGTGTGTCCAACACGCGGTCGGCCTTGCCTTGCGCCTTGAGCATGGTGCGCTGCCACACTGCTACGCAGGGTTGCAGGTCTGGCTCATGGCCGGCCTGGGCCAGCCACTGCCAACAGTCATGCCAGTTACCCAGCGCACTCTGGGCTTTCTTCAAGTGCGACAGGGCCTTGGTGGGTAATTTGTCCAGCTCGGGATACGCCTCGGCGGCATAGCGCACACGTTTGATCAGCAACCTTAGCCGGTGGCGGTCATGATCGGGGTCCTTCAAGGCGCCATCGAGTGCCTGCCATTGCTTGGCCAGGCGTTTCTGGATACGCGGGCGCAAGCCCTTGAGCAGTTTCTGGTGCTGGGATGCGCGGATAAACCGTGGGAACGCATCCAGGATCAGCAGCAAGTGCGCCAGTTCCGGGCTTTGCGCCACCTGGCGATAAGCCTCGGGCTGCAGACGCAGGCGTCGATCAGCCGCGTCGTGATAACCGTGCTGATGCAAATACGCCGCCAGCACCTCTCGGTCGCGTAGCGGCGTAGTCAGTTGGCCAACCGTGCTGGCGGCCAATTCAAGCTGTTCGACACCGGGCAGCCCGCGCAAAGGGCGCAACAGGCTGCGCAGGCGTCGCACAGTGGTGCGCAAATCATGCAAGGCTTCATCGTCAGTGACGGCGGCGAGGCGAGCCTGGCAGCTCAGTAACCCTACTTCCAGGCCAATGACCTGAGCGACTAACTGATTGACCAACGCTGACATCCTGCCCTCACTTTCCGATGAAAAATCCTGCCCGCTGCGGGGTCATCGCCCGGCGCGAGACTCACGAATGTAGAACCGCGCTTTCTCGGCCTTGTTGGAGCAGCCCTCGAACGCTTCAAACTGCTGCTGAGTCTTGGCGCCAGTCAACAGCGACAACGCCTTGGAGTAGCTGACAGTGCCGGCAAAACCTTCGGCCTTGGCCAGGTCCAGTTCTTTCCAGGCGGCGTCCAATTGCGAGCCACAGCTGTCGCGATACGCGGTTTTCCCGGCACAACCAGCCAAGGCCAGCACGATCACAGGCACACAGATCCAGGCTTTCATTGATGACACCTCAAATATACAAATTCAGTCGTAGCCTGTAGACGTTGCCTACAGGGAAAAGTGCCTTGTCCTTAGCCTGAAATCGGTAGTACCTATTGCCAGAGCATACCCGAGCCTGATCGCCAGCCTGGAAAAATCTTGCGCGCTGTCAGCAAGGATTGAAGCAGGCCCCTTGATGGGTGCATTGTGGGCCCCTGTTTTGCGAAGGATCTGGCCATGAAGAAACGTGTTGCCTTAGTGCTGGGCTCCGGTGGTGCCAGGGGCTACGCCCATATCGGGGTGATCGAGGAAATCGAACGACGCGGCTATGACATCGCCTGTATCGCCGGCTGCTCCATGGGCGCCGTGGTGGGTGGGATCTACGCTGCCGGCAAGCTCGACGAGTACCGCAACTGGATCGAAAGCCTGGACTACCTCGACGTCTTGCGCCTGGTGGACGTGAGCTTTCGCCTGGGAGCGATTCGCGGTGAGAAGGTGTTCGGGCAAATCCGCAAGATCGTCGGCGATATCAATATCGAGGAGCTGCGCATCCCCTACACCGCCGTCGCCACCGACCTCACCAACCAACAGGAGATCTGGTTCCAGGAAGGCTGCCTGCACCAGGCCATGCGCGCCTCGGCGGCCATCCCCAGCCTGTTCACCCCGGTGATGCAAGGCAACCGCATGCTGGTGGACGGCGGCCTGCTCAACCCGCTGCCCATCGTGCCGGTGGTGTCGAGCCACTGTGACTTGATCATTGCGGTCAACCTCAACGCCACCAACCAGAAGCATTATCAATTGCCGGTGATCCAGCGCCCGCCAGCGTTCAAGAGCCGCTTCAACAGCCTGGCCAAGTCACTGGGTTCGCACCTGCCGTTTCGCCGCAAACAGGCCGAGCAGTTGATGAAACTGGAACAAGAAGCCTTGCAGGCCCAGGCCGCCGAAATCAACCCGTGGCTGGAGTCTGCCGAACCCGAAGCCCAGCAACCTGCCGCGGCGCCGGAGAAAGCCGGCGCACCGAAGTCGGCGACCGGCTCGTTCATCATCGACAACGTCGGGCCTGCATCGCTGCTGGACCTGATCAACCAGAGTTTCGAGGTGATGCAAACCTCCTTGGCGCAATACAAGATCGCTGGGTATCCGCCCGATGTGCTGATCAACGTGCCAAAGCGGGTGTGCCGGTTTTTCGAGTTCTATAAAGCGCCGGAGTTGATCGCTTTGGGGCGGGAGATTGCCAGTGATACGTTGGATCGGTATGAAAGCGAACAGAGTTGAGCGTGTGGGTGTTGCAGATGGCCTCATCGCGGGCAAGCCCGGCTCCCACGGGGGCATGTATTTCAACTGTGGGAGCTGGCTTGCCTGCGATGGCGCCAGCGCAGGCACCACAGATTCAGGCACCTAGCAACCGATACCCCACCCCCGCCTCAGTCACGATAAACCGTGGCCGGGTCGGGTCATCCGCCAGCTTCTGGCGCAGGTGCCCCACCACGATCCGCAGGTAGTGGCTGTCCTCGGTATGGGTTGGCCCCCAGATGTCCTTGAGCAATTGCTGTTGGGTAATCACCCGCCCAGGGTGGCGTGCCAACTGCGCCAGCACTGCGTATTCCTTGCGGGTCAGCGCCACTTCAGCTCCGTCGAGCAGCACGCGACGATAGGCCAGGTCGACCGTCAACGGGCCAAAATTCAAGGCGGCTTCCTGGGCCTCTCCGGCCGGTGCCTGGCGCAACAGTGCACGCACACGGGCAAGAAACTCCTGGATGCCGAACGGTTTGGTCACGTAGTCATTGGCGCCACCGTCGAGGGCCTCGACCTTCTGACCTTCGCTGGCCCGCACCGACAGCACCAGCACCGGCACCGTGGACCATTCGCGAAACTCGCGCAGCACCTGCTGACCGTCCATGTCGGGCAGGCCCAGGTCGAGCACCAGCAAATCCGGTTTGCTCAAGGCCGCCTGGGCCAGGCCTTCGTTGCCGGTGCCAGCTTCGATGACCTTATAGCCTTGGGAAGCCAGGCTGATGCGCAGAAATTTGCGGATCTGCGGTTCGTCATCAATGACAAGAATCGTCGCGGTCTGGCTCATGGTGTCTCATCAAAACCCATTAAAAAATCACCCCCCTGTAGGAGCGAGCTTGCTCGCGAAAAACCTCTAGGCACCGCGTGCATTCAGGACGTCATCATTATCGTTAACGACCTTCGCGAGCAAGCTCGCTCCTACAGGTTGTGTTCCAGGACAGGTGGTGTCGGCAACGGCAGAAACAAAGTGATGCAGGTGCCCCGCCCGTCAATGCCATCGGCCACGCTGATATGCCCGCCGTGCGCGCCGACCATGCCCTGGCAGATCGCCAAGCCGAGGCCGGTGCCCTGTCCGCCTCGATCACCACGGGCAGCGGTGTAGAACATGTCGAAAATCTTCGCCCGCTCCTCCTCGGGAATCCCCGGTCCTTCATCCGCCACGGCAAAAAACAACTGCTCATCCTGCACCCCAGCGCGCAACTGCAAGCGGCCCTGGGGGGGCGAAAACCGTGCGGCGTTTTCCAACACGTTGACCAAGGCCTGCTCAATCAACGCCGCATGCACATACAACAAAGGCAGCTCCGGCGGCACATCGGTGTTCACCTGCAACGGCGCCAGCACGGCGCGCAGTCGCCCAAGGGCACTGCCGACAATATCGCCGGGCGACACCCAATCGCGTGCCAGTTTCAGCGCACCATGACCCAGGCGTGTCATGTCCAGCAGGTTCTGGATATAGCGGTCCAGGCGCTCGGCTTCATCACGGGTGCCTTCGAGCAATTCGCGGCGATCCTCCAGCGGGATGGCTTCACCCAGGGCCAGCAGGCTGTCGATGCTGCCGCGCATGGACGTCAATGGCGTGCGCAAATCGTGAGACACCGACGCGAGCAAAGCGCTGCGCAGTTGTTCGGTTTCGCCGTGCAGGCGCGCCGATTCCAGCTCCTGCCCCAGTTGTGCCCGCGCCAGCGCCTGGGCCAGCGGTTGGCTCAACGCGGTGAGTAAACGTCGACGTTGCCCGCTCAATTCCAGGCCAGGCTTGGCACTGACACCCAGCAACCCCAAGGGCCCCTCTTCACCCGACAACGGCCACCACCACCAACGCCCAAACGGCAAGGTGCCGGTGCCCATGCCGGCCGGCTGGTCATGCTGCCAGGCCCAATCAGCGGCCGCGCGTTCGGCTTCGGTGAGGGTCAACGGGCCACCGGTCTCGACCTTCCAGCCGCCCTGCCCGTCGCGATTGACCAGGCACAGGTCGAGGTCGTTCCAACCTTGCAGATGGTGGGCGGCGGCACTGATAACAGCTTGGCGGTCGGTGGCAGCGGTGAGCTTGCGCGACAGGTCGAGCAGCTCGCTGGTTTCTTCCTGGGTATCGCGCAACGCCTGCAACTGGCGGCGCTGGCGTGCGGCGAGGTTGCCGGTCAACGCTGCCATCAACAGGAAGAACAACAGGGTCAGCACGTCTTCTTCGCGCTGGATGGCGAAGGAAAAATTCGGCGGAATAAACAGAAAATCGTAAGTCAAAAACGACAGTGCCGCACACACCAGGGACGGCCCCAGGCTGCTGCGCACCGCCACCAGCAGCACGGCGGCGAGAAATACCAAAGAGATGTTCGGCAGCGCCAACGCACTGGACACGGCCCAGGCCACTGCGGCAGCGACAAAGGTGGCCACCACCGCCAGGGCGTAATCGAACCACACCAACCCGCGTACCTCCGGCAGACGTGGCGGTGCAGGCATGTCATCGCTGTCGAGGACGTTGATTTCCAAGCCGCGGGCATTGCGCAACAGGCGTGCCGCCAAGCCGCCACCGAACAGGCGCCGCCGCCAGCGCATCCGTGACTGCCCCACCAGCACTAAACTGGCACGGCGTTCAACGGCGTGCTGGATCAGGGTCTTGGCCACTTCCCCAGCGCGCAGCAACACCACTTCCCCGCCCAGCCGCTCTGCCAGTTGCTGAGCGTTTTGCAGGCGCAGGCGCGATTGCTCATCCCGAGCACGGCCGTTGTCGATGTGCACCAGGCTCCAGGGCAAATGCCGACGCTGGGCCACGCGGCTGGCATGGCGCACCAGTCGTTCGGCTTGCGCATCGCCATCCACACCGACCAACAGGCGCCCACGCACTGCCGGCGCGGCCTGGCCGAGTTGGCGGTAGCCCTGGGCCAAGTCATCGTCGACGTGGGCGGCGGCGGTTTGCATGGCCAGTTCGCGCAGGGCCATGAGGTTGGTCTGGGTGAAAAACGCATCGATGGCCGCACGCGCCTGTTCGGGCACATACACCTTGCCGTCACGCAGGCGCTCGAGCAGCTCGCGAGACGGCAGGTCGATCAGCAACAGTTCGTCGGCCTCTTGCAGCACCCAGTCCGGCAGGGTTTCGCGCACTTGCACGCCGGTGATACCACGCACTTGGTCGTTGAGACTTTCCAGATGCTGGACGTTGACCGTGGTGAACACGTTGATGCCGGCGGCGAGCAGTTCCTGGATGTCTTGCCAGCGTTTTTCATGACGGCTGCCGGGGGCGTTGCTGTGGGCCAGTTCATCCACCAGCACCAGCTTTGGCTTGGCGGCGAGTAGGCCGTCGAGGTCCATTTCTTCGAGCATCACGCCACGGTATTCGCTGCGCAACAGCGGTTGTTGCGGCAGGCCGCTGAGCAAGGCTTCGGTCTCGGCGCGGCCGTGGGTTTCGACCACCCCAGCGATCAGGCGCACGCCCTGGCGCAGTTGGGTATGGGCCGCCTGGAGCATGGCGTAGGTCTTACCCACACCGGGCGCGGCGCCGAGGAAGACTTTAAGCCGGCCACGGCCGTCCCGGGGCAGATCGGCTAACAGGGCATCGGCGCGGCCGGCGTCGCTCATGCTCGGGGGTTCCTTCAGGTATTGATGGAGAGTCTTCAAGGCCGCCATCGCGGGCAAGCCCGGCTCACACAGTGGAATGCATTCCAAATGTGGGAGCCGGGCTTGCCCGCGATGGCGGTCGCAAGGCTTACAACGTTTCCAAAGCCATGTTCAGGGCCAGGACATTTACGACGGGCGGGCCAACCAACGGGCTTTCGATGTGCTCATCCAGCAACCGCTGCAAGGTCGACACCGGCACATTTCGCGCCGCCGCTACTCGCGCCAGTTGATAGGCAATCGCCTGCGGTGGCAAGTGCGGATCAAGGCCGCTGCCGGAGGTGGTCAGCGAGGCCAGTGGCACTGGGCCCTGGCCCGGTACTGACTGCTTGCTGGCCTCTTCGACTATGCGAGTGGCCAAGGCCGGATTGCTCGGGCCCAGGTTACTGGCACTGCTGGACACGGTGGCAAAAGCACCGGCTGACGGGCGTGGGTGAAACCAGCGGTCACCAGTGAAGTCCTGGGCGATCAGGCTGGAGCCACGCACCTTGCCGCTGGCGTCGCGCACCAGGCTGCCATTGGCTTGATCGGGGAAGGCCACTTGGGCCACGCCGGTGACTACCAGCGGGTAGGCCACGCCGGTGATCAGGGTCATGAGTACCAGCAAGCTCAGGGCTGGGCGGATGATGTTGGACATTTCAGACTCCTCAATTCAGTGGTGCGGTGGGACGCGGAGCGTCCGGGGCGGCGGCGTTCCCACGCGGAGCGTGGGAACAATCAGCGGAGCGTGGGAACGATCAGGTCAGACCAGGTGCAGCGCGGTCAGCAACATGTCGATGGCCTTGATGCCCACGAACGGCACCAATAATCCGCCCAGCCCGTAGATCAGCAGATTGCGCCGCAACAACGCCGCCGCACTCGCCGCCTGCACGCGCACACCGCGCAGGGCCAATGGGATCAGCACCACGATAATCAGCGCGTTGAACACGATGGCCGAGAGGATCGCGCTCTGTGGGCTCTGCAAGTGCATGATGTTGAGCACGCCCAGTTGCGGGTAGATCGAGGCGAACAGCGCCGGCAGGATCGCGAAGTACTTGGCCACGTCGTTGGCGATGGAAAAGGTCGTCAGCGCGCCACGGGTCACCAGCAGTTCCTTGCCGATCTGCACCACGTCCAGCAGCTTGGTCGGGTCGCTGTCGAGGTCGACCATGTTGGCGGCTTCGCGAGCGGCCTGGGTGCCGTCGTTCATCGCCATGCCGACGTCAGCCTGGGCCAGCGCAGGGGCATCGTTGGCGCCATCGCCACACATAGCAACCAGGCGTCCATCGTTCTGCTCATGGCGAATACGCGCGAGTTTCTTCTCTGGCGTGGCTTCGGCCAGCACATCGTCCACCCCCGCTTCAGCGGCAATCGCGGCGGCGGTCAGCGGGTTGTCGCCTGTGACCATCACGGTACGAATCCCCAGCTTGCGCAACTCGGCAAACCGTTCGCGGATACCGGGCTTGACCACGTCCTTGAGATGGATCGCCCCCAGCAACTTGCCATCGGCGCACACCAGCAAGGGCGTGCCGCCGCTCTGGGCGATCTTGTCGATTTCCCGCGACAGCGCAGGCAGCAGGTCGCTGCGTTGCTGGCCGATAAACGCCAGCAGCGAGTCCACCGCGCCTTTACGGAACACACGGCCCTGATAGTCGACACCGGACAAACGGGTCTCGGCGCTGAAGGGCACGGCGGTCAACGCCTCCAGGCTCGGCTCGGCCTGGGGGTGCAAGGCGCGCAGGTATTCAACGATGGACTTGCCTTCCGCCGTGTCATCCGCCAGGGACGCCAGCAGCGCGCCTTCGGCCAATTCGCGGCCACTGACGCCAGGCGCGGACACCACGGCCGAGCAACGACGGTTACCAAAGGTGATGGTGCCGGTCTTGTCTAGCAGCAACACATGCACATCCCCCGCCGCTTCCACCGCGCGGCCAGACTTGGCGATCACGTTGAGACGCACCAGGCGGTCCATGCCGGCAATCCCGATGGCCGACAACAAGCCGCCAATGGTGGTGGGAATCAGCGTCACCAGCAGTGCGACCAGGAACACCAGCGGCAAGCTGCCATTGGCAAAGTGGGCGAACGGCTGCAGGGTCACCACCACCAGCAGAAAGATCAGGGTCAGGCCGATCAGCAGAATATCCAGCGCAACTTCGTTGGGGGTTTTCTGGCGTTTGGCGCCTTCCACCAGCGCGATCATACGGTCCAGGGTGGACTCGCCCGGGTTGGCGGTGATGCGGATGAGCAGCCAGTCCGACACCAGCCGCGTGTTGCCGGTGACGGCCGAACGGTCGCCGCCAGACTCGCGGATCACCGGGGCGGATTCGCCGGTAATCGCCGCTTCGTTGACCGCCGCAATCCCTTCGACGACCTCGCCGTCACCGGGGATCATTTCCCCGGCGGCAACACGTACCACATCGCCCTTGCGCAGGCTGGTGGCCGGCACCACCTTGAAGCTGCCATCGGATTCCTGGCGTCGGGCGCTCAAGCCTTCGCTGCCCGCCTTGAGGCTGTCGGCGCGGGCCTTGCCGCGGCCTTCGGCCAGGGCTTCGGCGAAGTTGGCGAACAGCACGGTGAACCACAGCCACACCGCGATTTGCACCGCAACAAAGGTGGGCACGGTGGTATCGGGCACGAAGCACAATACGGTGGTGAGGATGGCGGTCAGCTCCACCACCAGCATCACTGGCGAGCGTTGCAGTTGGCGTGGGTCGAGCTTGACGAACGCCTGGACCAGCGCCGGGCGCCAGAGAGCCGAGATGGCGGTTTTGGCAGGCTCCTGGGGTTTGACCGGGGCCGCGTTTTTTGCAGGCATATTCATTTTCATATCCCTTAACTAGAAGCCCATGCTCAAGTGTTCAGCGATGGGACCCAACGCCAGCGTCGGCAGGAAAGTCAGGCCGCCCACCAGCAAAATGGTCACGGTCAACAGGGTCACAAACAGCGCGCCATGGGTTGGGAAGCTGTTCTGGCCAATCGGTGCGGCTTTCTTCATCGCCAGGCTGCCGGCCAGGGCCAGTACCGGGAGGATGTAGCCGAATCGGCCGATCAACATGCCCAGGCCCAGCATCAGGTTATGGAACGGGGTGTTAGCGCCGAGGCCAGCAAACGCCGAACCGTTGTTGGCACTGGCCGAGGTGTAGGCGTACAGCAATTGACTGAAGCCGTGGGGGCCTGGGTTACTGATGGCGCCTGCCGGGCCCGGGAGGCTGGCAGCGATAGAACTCAGCACCAGCACACCAACCGGCATCACCAGCAGGGTCACCACCAACAATTGCACTTCCCTGGCCTGGAGTTTCTTGCCCAGGTATTCCGGGGTGCGGCCGATCATCAAGCCGGCAAGGAACACCGCGATCAACACGTTAAGCAACATGCCGTACATACCGGCACCGACACCGCCGAAGATCACTTCGCCGACCATCATGTTGACCAGCGCCACCATCCCACTCAGCGGGCTGAGGCTGTCTTGCATACCATTGACCGAGCCGTTGGACGCCGCGGTAGTGGTCACCGACCACAGCACGGTACCGGTGGTGCCGAAGCGTGTTTCCTTGCCCTCCAGCGGGGCGGTTTGCTCTACGGCCGGGTTGTTCAGGGTTGGGTTGGGCTGGTATTCGGACCACAGCGACGTCGCGCCGCCGATCAAGAACAGCGCCAGCATGCACGCGAGGATCGCCCTGCTCTGACGCAGATCCTTGACGTAGTGGCCGAAGGTAAACACCAGTGCCACCGGAATCAGAATGATCGAGGCCACTTCAAACAGGTTGGCCCAGGCGGTCGGGTCTTCGAACGGATGCGCCGAGTTCACGCCGAAGAAGCCACCGCCGTTGGTGCCCAATTGCTTGATCGCAATCTGGCTGGCGGCCGGGCCCAAGGGAATCACTTGGTCCACGCCCTGCAGCGTGACGGCATCAACATAGTGGGCGAAGGTTTGCGGCACGCCCTGCCATACCAGAAACAGTGCGAGCACCAGGCACAACGGGAGCAGGCCGTAGAGGGTGGCGCGGGTCATGTCGACCCAGAAGTTACCCAGGGTCTGGGCAGATTTGCGCCCGATCCCACGGCAAAGTGCGACCAGCACGGCCAGGCCGGTCGCGGCGCTGACGAAGTTCTGCACCGTGAGGCCGGCCATCTGACTTAGATAACTTAGGGACGCCTCACCGCTGTAGTTCTGCCAGTTGGTATTGGTCATGAAACTGACGGCGGTATTAAACGCCAAGGTCCATTCCTGGCCCGGCAGGTTTTGCGGGTTCAGCGGGAGGGAGCCTTGAAATAACAGAATAGAGAACAGCAGCAGGAAGCCGGCGAGGTTGAATGCGAGCAAGGCCAGCATGTACTTCTGCCAGCTTTGTTCCTGCTGTGCGTCCACACCCGACAGGCGATAACAGGCGCTTTCCACCGGCCCCAGCACCGGGCTGAGCCAGGTGCGCTGGCCCTCCATCACCTTGTAGTAGAACCGCCCCAGGAACGGAGCCGGCACCAGTACCACGGCAAAGAAGGCGATGATCAGCCAATAGTCATAACTGTGCATAGCCGCTCCTAGTTCCGATCCGCGCGTAACAGCGCAACCAGCAGATAAATGAACAGCGCCACGGCCAATAGCAGTGACACCCCGTCCAGAACACTCATGGAAGTCTCCCCGTCTTGCGGCGATTGCCGCGTGTGGGGGCATTGTCCGCAGGAGGGGTGTAAAGGAACGAGAGCGAGGTGGTGGGTGGGGCGTAAAGATGGCGTAAAGAGTGGGTTTACGCGGGGTTTACAGCGGGATTTGCAGTGGCTGGGAGGGCCTCTTCGCGGGCAAGCCAGGCTCCCACATTCGACTGCGTTCTTTCAGTTAACACTCGGTCAAGTGTGGGAGCGGGCTTGCCCGCGAAAGCGCCCGCCAAGTCACCACCGCACTTATGTGGTGCAACTCATGCCACATTCAAACGCCAAACCGTCCCCCCGGCGACATAGGCACTGCTTTACGACATAGTTCTGAGGCTTGGCATAACCACTGCAACACCTTGAATCATTCCAAACGGTTCAGGGAGCACCCCACAATGAACACACAACTCAAACCCACCTTGGGCACCCTGCACCTATGGGGCATCGCCGTCGGGCTGGTGATCTCCGGCGAATATTTCGGCTGGAGCTATGGCTGGGGCGTCGCCGGGACCTTAGGGTTTCTGGTGACATCATTAATGGTCGCCGCGATGTACACCTGCTTTATCTTCAGCTTCACCGAACTGACCACTGCGATTCCCCACGCAGGAGGCCCCTTTGCCTACAGCCGTCGCGCCTTCGGTGAGAAAGGCGGCTTGATTGCCGGCTTGGCCACCTTGATCGAATTCGTCTTCGCCCCGCCCGCGATTGCCCTGGCCATTGGCGCGTACCTGAACGTGCAATTCCCGGCACTCGACCCCAAGCACGCGGCCGTCGGTGCTTATATCGTGTTCATGGGCCTGAATATCCTCGGGGTGAAACTTGCCGCCACCTTTGAGTTGGTGGTCTGCGTGCTGGCCGTCGCCGAACTGCTGGTATTCATGGGCGTAGTCGCCCCGGCGTTCAGCTTCAGCAATTTTGCACTCAATGGCTGGGCCGGTTCCGACACCTTCAGTGCCCCGGCGATTGCCGGTATGTTTGCCGCCATCCCCTTCGCGATCTGGTTCTTCCTCGCCATCGAAGGCGCGGCCATGGCCGCCGAAGAAGCCAAGGACCCCAAGCGCACCATTCCGAAGGCCTACATCAGCGGCATCCTCACCCTGGTGATCCTGGCCATGGGCGTGATGTTCTTCGCCGGCGGCGTAGGCGACTGGCGCACCTTGTCGAACATCAACGACCCACTGCCCCAGGCGATGAAAACCGTGGTGGGCGACAGCTCCGGCTGGCTGCACATGCTGGTATGGATTGGCCTGTTCGGCCTGGTGGCAAGCTTCCACGGCATCATTCTCGGCTACTCGCGCCAGTTCTTCGCCCTGGCCCGCGCCGGTTACCTGCCGTCTTCCCTGGCCAAACTCTCACGTTTCCAGACACCGCACCGGGCCATCCTCGCCGGCGGCGTGGTGGGTATCGCCGCCATCTACAGCGACGGCCTGATCAACCTGGGCGGCATGACCCTGACCGCCGCGATGATCACCATGGCGGTGTTCGGTGCCATCGTCATGTACATCATGAGCATGCTCAGCCTGTTCAAACTGCGTAAGACCGAACCACTACTGGAACGCACCTTCCGCGCGCCGGGCTACCCCATCGTGCCAGGCATTGCATTAGTACTGGCCGTGGTGTGCCTGGTAGCGATGGCCTGGTTCAATGCCTTGATCGGACTGATCTTCCTGGGCTTTATGGCGGTGGGTTTCATCTACTTCCAGATGACCGCACAAGACCGCGTCGATGCGCCGGCGGATGCAATGTTGACCGGACAATAGCGCCTATGAGGCAGAACGGGCCTACACTGAACTACTCAGAAAGCCCGTCACTCAAAGCAGTGATTACCGTGGGAAAATTCTCCCACGACCCTCTGCCTCAAGGAGCGTCTTATGCCGTGGTATGCATGGTTGATTATGGTAGTAGCGATCGGGTCGATCGTCGGTGGCCTGATGATGCTGCGTGACAGCGCCAACAAGGTGGAACTCACCGACGAACAACGCAAACGCGTAGCCGAGCGCAATGCGCAGGCAGATGCCAAGGATGCGCAGGATCGCTAAATCTTGCGTTACTCCCAATCCGCCTTGGCAATATGCAAGCCGTGCTGCCCCTTGTAGGCAGCACGTTCCGGTTGGCTCCAGTCATTGAGCAACTCATCCTCCAACCGGTAGATCTCCACCCCCAACGGACGGCACACCGTCAGCGGATCCTGCGCATCCGGCCCCCACATCGGTAGCGACAAATCCCCGCCAGGGCACGTCGACAACGCACAGAGCAGATCAATCTCGGCAAAAAACTCCAGGTAATCGCCCTTCTTCGCCGGACAGGCTTTCATGAAGTACATGTCATCCTGATTGAGCCCGGCGCACTGGAAAATATTCAACACGTCATGCACATCGAACTCCGTCAGCCCATGGGGCAATACCGCACGCGTCAGGTTCGAGTGGCAATGGTGATGAAAGTCCTCCCCGGTCAACATACGGTTCACATAGGGGTCGCATCGCGTGCCCAACAAATCGTGCAAACGCCCACCGTGCTCATCAATGCCGTAGCTGGCCAGGCTGTCATCGGTGATCGTGACCAAGGGCCGTAGAAAAGGCAGGTTCGACCACAACCGATCATGGGTGCTGACATGGGCGCCTTGAAGCTGCCGGGTGCGCGCGGCCCACAAACGTTCGCGTGGGTCGTTAGCGTTCCAGACATTGAAATCCCCCACCTGCGGGCCCACCGGCGTGGTCACACGAAACACATGCCCCGCCGGCACCTTCCACGCCCTCCCCGTGCGGATCGGCACCTCGAACTGTTCGATCAACGTGCGCTGGGTTTTCTGATCACGAATACGCTCATAGAACGCCGTATCCACCTGCAACGCCGAACCTTTGCTGACCTGGTACGCGGCGGGATAGTTTTTGTACATGGGGCACTCCTCCATCAAGGTTGATCAAACAAAGCGAGAGAAAGGTGTTCCGAGTCATCCAGGTACAGACTCATCGCCTCGCTGGCGGCCTGGGTTTGGTTGCGGGTTAGCAGTGTGTATATCTCATGGTCACGCTCCAGCCAGGGTGATTGGAAACGTTGCTCGTCAGGCGCGGCGCAGAACGCCAGGCGCAACTGGGCAATCACCTGGGCGAAGAACTCGTCGAACAACGGGCTGCCCATCAACGCGACGATCTGTTGGTGAAACATCAGACTGTGGGTGGCCACGGCTCGCCAATCTTCGCGCTCCCGGGCCAGGGTGGTGGCGTCGATGGCGTTTTGCATACGGCCTGATTGAGCGTCCGTCAGCGGGCCGCATTGGGCTATGGCCTGCAATTCCAGGGTGCGGCGGACGACGAAAAGGTCGCGCACTTCTGCTCGCTCCAAGCGCCGAACCATGACGCCCTTGTTGCGGACATAGCGAGTCAGGCCCTCCTGGCCGAGACGATGCAGCGCCTCGCGAATCGTATTGCGTGATGCGTTGTAGGCCTTGACCAGATCGACCTCGATCAACGGCATGCCTGGTAACAGCCGGCCGCCTATGATGTCGGCGCGCAGTTCCAGGGCGATCTGGTCGGCTAAAGATAAAGTGAGTGGCATTGTTACCTCGGGATTGTTGAACAATCACTGAGGAAGAGGTAACCACGTTTCGTGCCAATGCTGCGTCAGTGAGGAAATCGCAAGGTCGGTTAGTTAAAGGAAAGGCCGGTGTATGACCGGCCCTCCGCGCTGTTTTCAGATCCTCAATTAATAACCAGCCTGTCGCGATTCTTTTCCAGCAATGCCTTGCCGATGCCTTTCACTTCCAGTAACTCATCCACCGCCGTGAACGGGCCGTTGCTCTCGCGATAGGCGATGATTGCCTTCGCCTTGGAAGCACCAATGCCGAACAGATCGCGGCGCAGGGTTTCGGCGTCGGCAGCGTTGAGGTTGACCTTGGTGGATTGCTCGGTCTTGGTCATTTGGGTGGAGATCGGGGTTGGGGGTTCTGGCTTGATAGACGGCGCGGCGGTGGTGGCGACGGAGAGGCTGGTGAGGAAGGCGAAAATTAGGGAGGAAATGTAGAGGTTTTGCATTGGTGACGCTCCATGACATCGGTGAGGGAAAAGCAGCTTTTCCGAAGCTGCTTTTCTACGTTAGGCGATGGTTGGAGAGTGTCAAAAATGGATGAGTAACAGGGTATTATTCACGGTTCCAGGCGGCGTTGTTGGTAGATCCAGTCAACGATTTCGCCGTCGGGGGCATACCCACTTACCGTCTCGCGTAAAAGCTGACGAACACGATCGTAATCGTCCTGTTCTACAGCCGCGAGTAACTCGGTCAGCTTATCCTTGAGCACATCCCAAGCCAGACAGTCTTCGTTGGCACTCATGATCATGGGGTGCTGGGTGGCAACGACGTTATCACCTATCAGCAACTCCTCGTAAAGTTTTTCCCCTGGGCGCAGGCCAGAGAACTCGATAGCAATATCACCGTGGGGATTCTTGTCAGAGCGAACACTTAAGCCAGAGAGATGAATCATCTTTTCGGCTAGCTCGACAATTTTCACCGGCTCCCCCATATCCAACACGAACACATCCCCCCCAAGGCCCATAGAACCCGCCTGGATCACCAATTGTGCCGCTTCGGGGATAGTCATGAAGTAACGAGTGATCTTGGGATGAGTTACCGTCAGAGGCCCCCCAGATTTGATTTGCTTATGAAAAAGCGGAATCACCGATCCAGATGAACCCAGTACATTTCCGAAGCGAACCATAGTGAAGCGGGTCTTGTTGACACGGGAAACATTCGACTTATCGCCGAACAATATAGGAGCCAATTCACGGCTGAGGGCTTGGAGAGTCAACTCTGCAAGACGTTTAGTGCTCCCCATAACATTAGTTGGGCGCACAGCCTTGTCAGTAGAGATCAGGACGAAGTTAGCAACACCCGCCTGCAGCGCTGCTTGCGCCGTATTTAGAGTACCGATGACGTTATTCAACACGCCCTCTGCAATGTTGTGCTCGACCATCGGTACGTGCTTATAAGCTGCTGCGTGATAGACAGTGTCCACACCCCATGTATTCATGACATCCAGTAACTTATTCTGGTTGCGTACTGATCCAAGGATAGGCAGCAACCTGACCGGCAACGACTCACGGATGATGCGTTGTTCAAGCTCAGACAAAATGCTGTAGAGGTTAAATTCACTGTGTTCGAATAACAGTAACGTAGTAGGACGTAGTGCAAGAATCTGACGACATAGCTCAGAGCCTATAGAGCCACCAGCACCAGTCACCAAAACGCTTTGCCCTTTAATGCAGTGCTCCAACAGTTCCCCTTGTGCGGGCACTGAATCACGTCCCAGCAAATCAGCGATATCAACTTCCTGGATGTCATCCACTTTCACACGACCGCTGGCGAGATCCATGAAGCCCGGAACACTGCGTACATGCAGCGGATAGCCTTCAAGAAAACCAAGGATTTCACGTCGCCTACCGCGATTAGAGGACGGTATTGCAAGCAGAATTTCCTGGGCGCCAGTGGCATCAATCATTCGCTGAATATGACGAGGTTTGTACACCTGCAGTCCTGAAATCACTCGATCTGAAATGCTGTCATCATCATCTATGAACGCTACGGGACGCATGACACGCCCCATACGCAGGGCCGCTACTAACTGATTACCGGCAGCGCCGGCGCCATAGATTGCAACACGCGGCAAGCCGTCTTCACGGTTGGTAAACGGTACATGCTGGGCTGCAGCAAACCAATCCCCCAAAAAGTACTGACGCATAGCCAACCGCAGGCCACCAACCATGATCAAGCTCAGCCACCAATAGTTGAAGATGATTGAGCGCGGCACCACGTTTTGATGATTGCTATACCAATAGACCACCACCCCCAGAATCACGGATGAAAGGCTTACCGCCTTGATGATTGCGATCAGCGCGTCATTACCAAAATAGCGCATGACCGCCCGGTACATGCCGAAGCGGATGAAAAGCGGTATGGCGACGATTGGTGCGCTCAGGAACAACCAGCGATGCAGTGCTATAGGGTTGATCATGTCATCCACCCCTAAGCGAACGAGGAACGCCATCCACAGTGCAAACCACACAAGAAGAACGTCCGCAACAACCTGCAGGATGCGCTTGCGGCGACGGGGTAGGCCCAGCAAATATGATCGTATTGTATTCATGAACCCTTTAAACACCTTTGTTGCTCCTGGCGCTACTGCTTTGTCATATTTAAACACTTCAGAGCATTAATGACCGCGTAAATCTACTCACGAAAAATCAGGTAGCCCTCTCCAGCTCACCTGCCTTGTATTTGACTGCCAGGATTACCAGTGGGACGTACGCTATGAAAACCCCAAGCAACCCGTTCAGTCCCAACAATACAACGCAAAGTGCAAGAGGGAGCAGCCAGAAGACATTGATCACTAACACCGAGAGAGTGACGGGCAAATGGCTCCCTACTTGGCGTGAGGCGAACTGATAGGCATGACTGCGATGGGCTTCATACACTTTATCTCCTCGCATCAAGCGACGAATGAGCGTAAATGTCGCATCGACAATAAAAACCCCAAGCAAGATAAGCCACACCCACAGCAAATCAGGGTTGTGCCAGGCAGCTTGTAGGGAGAGCACACCAAGGATTACACCGAGAAAACCGCTACCTGCATCCCCCATGAATATTCGGGCGGGCGGGAAATTCCAGTAGAGAAAACCCAGTACCGCCATGCTCAATAGCAGCGGAGCCCAGATAAGCGCTTGATCCCCATTCAGCCAATAGATCAGGCAGGCTCCGAGGCAGACGCATATCGCTTCAACGCTGGCCAGGCCATCAATTCCATCCATGAAGTTGTATAGATTCAACACCCACACCAGATAAAAAGCAGCGACGATATGCCCGAGCCAACCAAGGTCGATGACCACTCCCGGCAGCACTATCGCTGGCAAGCCTCCCAACCAAAACAGGGCCCAGATCGCGGCACTGAAATGCCCTAGCAACCGCCAACGGGCAGCGATATGACCGTGGTCATCAAGAAATCCGAGCACTGCAACTGCGGCCCCCGCACCCAATAATGCCCATGTAAAGGAATGCGTTATTTCGTTGCCTACGAGCAGGAAAGGCAACGCAATTAGAAAGCTCAACACAATAGCCACTCCTCCGCCTCGAGGAGTCGGGACTGAGTGCGAACTACGTGCGTTAGGCACGTCAATCAGACTACGGGCGAGTGCGTAGCGCCGTAAACACCACGTCAGGAAAAGAGCAAACGCCGCGACTGCAGGCGCAAGCCACAGTAAATGATTCATCAACAACTCCAATTACGGTCCCGAGAAGGGTCACTATTTACTTCAAGCTGCCCTGAAAACTTTCAGCTGTCTTGCGCAGGGCAGCGGTCACAGTGGAAGGTGGTGTCCACTCTAATAGCCGGCGAGTCTTAGCAATATCGACCTGCAGCGAACCACACAGCCGCTGGCCAATAGCCTTACGTCCTATCAACGCAGCACCTAACTGCAAAAGAGCAGCGGGCACAGGTATCAATCGGGCTGGTTTACCCAGTGCAATCCCCATGCGCGTCAACAAATCGGTAGTCGACATGTCATCACCATCACTGGCTAAAAATATTTGATTAGCTGCTGCGGGGTGATCTAAGCAAACCACAATCAGATCAATCAAATTGTCGAGCGAGACTAGGCTTCGCTGATTGCGTATAGCTCCCAAAGGTAAAACAATGCCTTTGTTAAGCCAGTTCATCATGCTGCGAAAGTTGGCTTTCACTCCCGGGCCGTAAACGAGAACGGGGCGAATGATAACGACGTCCATCCCGGTTTTTTTGGCCAGTATCTTTAGCTGCTCTTCGGCTTCCTTTTTTGAAACGCCATACGGGTCGCAAGGGGCTGGCACATCGTCTGCCGTATAGGGAGCGCCAGGCTGAGTTGCTTCTCCGTTCACCTTGATTGAACTGATAAAAATGAAACGTTCTACTCCGGCGTGCGCTGCTCGCTGTGCCAGCTTCAGCGTTCCGTCTACGTTGACCTTACGATACTCAGTCAGCGGATCACTCGAAGCATCAGACATTACATGAACACGGGCTGCGCAATGAACCAACACATCGACCCCTTCGAGGGCAAGCAAAGATTCTGTGGCTAGATAATCGGCACTAACGAGCACAGGGACGGCATTGGCAGGGAGCGTAACACCCTCTCGACGCACCAGTGCCAGCACCTGACAGTCGTCTGCGGATGCCAACCGATCAACAAGCGCGGCGCCCACAAAGCCGCTAGCGCCCGTAACAAAGACTGTCTTCCTCTGATTCAAACTATGCGCTCCAACTGCCCATACACATCCAAATGTTGTTCTACGATCTTTTCAATCGAAAAAGCACGCAAAGCCAGCTCACGGCCAGCCATGCCCATACGACTGCGCAGGGCCGGATCTTCGATCAGCACCTGCAATTGGTTGGCCAACGCCTTTGCATCACGTACGGGAACCAAAAAACCCGTTATGTCAGGGTCTATTGCGTCTCGACATCCGGGCACATCTGTAGTTACAACCGCACGGCCACAGGCTGCGGCCTCC
This sequence comes from Pseudomonas sp. BTN1, assembly GCF_001907715.1. Taxonomy (NCBI): domain Bacteria; kingdom Pseudomonadati; phylum Pseudomonadota; class Gammaproteobacteria; order Pseudomonadales; family Pseudomonadaceae; genus Pseudomonas; species Pseudomonas sp. BTN1. Next base: position 25,900 of record NZ_MPBM01000029.1, read on the forward strand.
ACCAGGACCTTGGGTAACCCCTCACGATAAGAGGGCAAAGTGACGATATTCGCTGCAGCGAACAGTGTAGCGATGTCATCGCGATAACCGAGTAACTCGATCACACCATCCTCTCGCCACTGATCTATTTGCGTACGAGTCACGGTAGCCGGATTGCCTGGATCAATATCACCTATCAATTGAAACCGCGCCTTGACGCCGCGTGCAGCGAGTATTTTTGCCGCCTCAACGAACTCCTCGACACCTTTATCACGTAGCAATCGAGCTGCCAGGCATACCACAGGAAGTCCTTCAGGCTCCGGAATCGCTGTGTAAAGTGACAAGTTGACGCCGGAACCACGAATCATCACGGCTTTAGATTCGTTAAGGCCGCTCATGCTTAACAGCAAATCACGATCATCGGGATTCTGAAAAATCGAGCGCAGGTTACGCTTTCCCAGAGCAAGACGGTAAAAAGTGCTGACTACTTTACGCGTAACAAGAGCCTTGAGTCCCCTTGAAAGAAACACAAAACCCAGCCCTGAAATAGCCGTAACAACACCTTTAACCGGCGCAAAACGAGCAGCGACTCCACCATACAAAACTGGCTTGATGGTTACTAAGTGCAGTATGTCCGGCTTCAATCGCCAAAGTAGCTTCCAAATAGTGAACATAAGGCCAAGCTCGGCGAGAGGATTTCGACCACTACGTGACAGTGGCAATGAGTGAAACTCAAAACCCTCCGCAGCAATAGCCGCAACTGCCGGGCCTGGCATGCACGCCACATGAACCTTATAGCCCTTTGTCTGAGCGCCCTTGGCCACAGCCAGCCGATGGGAGAGAAAGAAAGCCGGATCGTTGACGATGAACAGAAGAATTTTACTCATGCCTGTTCTTCCAGCCATGCCTGAAACATTAAAATGGTCCACAAATGAGGCTGCCAGTTACCGCGCCCCTCGAGATGTTCCTGCCACATGTGCCTGATACGTTCAGGATGGAAGTATCCCTCCTGCCGTAGGCGTGCTTCGTTCAACAATGACTCAGCCCACTCCCTTAAAGGTCCGCGCAACCAAGCACCCAGCGGAATACCAAAACCTTGCTTTGGCCTTTCGATGAGTTCCTTGGGTACATATCTATACAAAACTTCCCGCAGCAGCCACTTACCCTGACCGTTACGAATCTTCAAATCGAGCGGCATGCGCCAAGCCAGTTCGACGACTCGATGATCGAGCAATGGCACACGCCCTTCAATACTTGCGGCCATGGCTGCACGATCTAGCTTGACCATGATGTCATCCGACATATAGGTTTGGGCGTCCATCGCCATCATCCAATGCTCAAAGCTGTCAGTTTGTGGCCAGCGTGAAGGCTCGGTGAAAATGGTTTTCGGCTCTTCGCCATCAATCACTACGCTTGCAGGATCGGTCCAGTGACTGTTCAACTGAAGATAGAACTCATGGCCGTCCGCAAGCGTCAGAACATTAGCCAATTTATGTGCTTTCTCTCCCGGCGTACTGAGGTGTAGACGCTTGGGCAGTAGTGGCTTAGAGATACGAAACAGATGATCCCAGCTGGAGGGCGAAAGTGACCTTAAAAGCCCGGCGCTTGCTTGCCTGGCAAACGGAGGTAGCTGTTGCATTTTCGACCAGACTTTCTTAGCGCTAAGATAGCGATTGTAACCACCGAAAAGCTCGTCTCCACCGTCACCGCTGAGCACAACCTTCAACTGCTTGCTAGCCAATTGGCTGACCAAAAAGGTCGGGATCTGCGAACTATCGCTGAACGGCTCGCAATACATCGATGGCAGGCGTGGAATCACTGCTAACGCGTCCTCCGGACGAACATATAGCTCCGTATGCTGCGTACCCAGGTGCTGGGAGACGGCTTTGGCATGTACAGCTTCGTCGTAACCACCTTCGTCGAAACCGATAGTAAATGTACGAATCGGCTGAGCACTTTGCGCCTGCATTAGAGCTACTACCGTACTGCTATCAACACCACCGCTTAAAAACGCGCCCAAAGGTACGTCAGCCAGCATTTGCTGGCCAATGCTGGAACGTAATTGTGCATCTAGCAAATCCGTCGCCTGAGAAGCAGTTCCCTCAAAGGGCTGGGCAATGCCTCTCGCAACGGCGTCGTTGAGACGCCAGTAAGATTGAGGAACTGCGATTTTTGCGGCGGGAAGATTGTTCAGCGTAAGGATTACGTAGTGACCCGGCTCAAGCTTCGCAATGCCCTTATAAATACTGTAAGGAGCTGGAATGCAATTATGACGAAGCAACAACGTGAGTGCATTACGATCCACTTCCCCAGTGAACTGTGGGAAAGCCTTGATCGCCTTCAACTCGGAGCCTAAAAGCAGCGCGTCCCCTTGCCAGCCGTAATACAAAGGCTTTTCGCCCATCCGGTCACGCGCAAGTGTCAACACTTGCTCTTGCCTGTCCCAAAGCGCGAAGGCAAACATGCCAACGGACGCCTGCAGGGTCTTTTCGACGCCCCAGCTTACAAGGCCTTCCAGCAGCACTTCGGTATCAGAATGTCCTCGCCATTCCGCCGGCGACAGCCCCTCATCCTCCAACTTCTGCTTTAGCTCGCGGTGATTATAGATTTCGCCGTTAAAAACAATTACAAATCTTCCGCAACTAGAATGCATCGGCTGTCGACCCGCCTCGGACAGATCGACAATGGCCAAACGTCGATGTCCGAGCGCAAGCCCCACATTCTCATCGACCCAAACGCCACGATCATCAGGGCCACGGTGTGTGAGGGCATCGTTCATCCGGTTGACGATTGCTGTCAAATCGCCAATACAGGACTGGAAAATTCCGCTGAAACCACACATCACTGAACATCCTGATTTAAGTAAAGCCGGTCATAAATTTTTTTGAATTTTGTCTCGGTACATTTCATCGTGAAATTTTCGAAGATCCGAGTATAGGCACCCTGCCCCATCGTTGTACGCTCCGCGTCAGTCTTTCCCACCACCTTCGCCAATGCTTCAGCCAATACCTGAGGTTCGTGTACAGGTACGACAATTCCGTTTCCGCCAAGAAGAAAGGCTGCATCACCGGCATCGGTAGTTACACAAGGCAATGCCATACTCATGGCCTCACCTAGTACATTGGGGAATCCCTCAGTAAACGAATGCAGGCAGAACATATCCATCGCCCTATAACATCCCGCCACGTCTTTGCGCTCACCCAATAGTACAAACCGATCAGCATATCCGGTCGCAGCTATATCAGCCATTAGCGCAATATTGCCATGATCAACATCACGTCCAATCATTAAGAACTTAACGTGTGGGAAACGAGCGGCAACGAGTCCCGCGGACTTAATGAAACCCGCGTGATCCTTGACTTCGTTGAAACGTCCGAGGCTACCGATAACAAAGTCATTCACCCCAATACCATGCGCTGATCGTATAACTTCACGCTCTTCGGATGAAGCTACTAGACGCTCAAGGTCGAACCCGTTGGGTATGACGATCATCTTTTTCGGGGAATAACCAACCGCGACATGCGTCGTTCGCGACGCTTCGGCAGCGCAAACAATAACGCTGGGCAAAATAGCAGAAAGCCAGGCGCACAGCCTGCGAATAACTATCGTTGACTTACCTCCTCCCTTGCTGACATCAGTGGTTCTGATGCCCCAAATTAGCCCTTTTACGCCGACCCAGCGTGCGGCCAAACCGCCCAACAAATCAGCGTGATACATCCAGGTTTGAACCACATCAGGCTTAGTAGACTGTAAAAGACGCACCAGCTTGTTGAATGCGCTAAAAACATCCCAGGCGCCACGCATGCCCAAAGTATCAACGGTGACGCCATGAGCACGCAGCAATGCGCCGACTTCGCCCAGATCCGTCAATGAAATAACACGGTGCTCGTCTTCGGAGCTGGAGTTGAAAGACTCACAAAGTCGACGCAACATCAACTCAGCGCCGCCGATATTAAGGCCGACAATTACATGGGTAACTTTCATCAGCCCTGCTCCTCGAGCCAAGCCTGGAACATCAAAACGCCCCACAGCCTGCTCGAATAATCCGCATGTCCAGCAAGGTGCTGTGCCCAGATCTGACGGATAGGCGCAGGGTGGAAAAAACCCTCCTGACGTAGCCGGCTTTCGCTCAAAAGATTTTCGGCCCACTCACGCAATGGGCCCCTCAGCCACGAAGCGATAGGAATGGAAAATCCTTTTTTTGGCCGCTCAATCAACTGCCGAGGAACATGCCGATAGAGCACCTCTCTTAATACCCACTTGCCTACGCCCTCACGAATTTTCATAGGCAAGGGAATACGCCAGGCCAATTCGACAATGCGGTGATCCAACAATGGAACACGTGTTTCAAGACTGTTGGCCATCGCGGCGCGATCAACTTTTACCAAGATATCGTCGACCATATAGGTTTGCGCATCCATCGCCATCATCCACTCTTCGTACCTGCCCGTAGTGGAAGGCCAGCTCGTGGGTGTATTCAACAGCGTTGCAGGCTCTTTTGCATCTATCACTGCGACCAGAGGATCCTTCCAGTGACTGATCATCTGACGATAAAAATCTTCTCGGGTGGGGGTATTCATAATATCCACCAGCTTTTCAACCCTGCCCCTCAGAGGCAGTAGTTTGAGTGAGCTCGCGGCCAATCGCCGCAAAGAAACCGGCACTTTACTGACGTGGTTCCACGCCTGCGGTGTGAATTGGTAGGGGTTGTAGCCACCGAACAGCTCGTCACCCGCGTCGCCGCTCAGAGCGACCGTGACTTGCTGTTTTGCAAGTTGGCTAACCAAGAACGTTGGAATCTGCGAACTATCGGCAAATGGCTCACAATAAATCGCTGGCAAGTGAGGGATAACATCCAGCGCGTCTTTCGGCTGAATGTATATTTCCGTGTGCTCGGTACCCAGGTGACGGGAGACAGCCAAGGCATGCTCCGCTTCATTAAAGCCTGCCTCACTGAAACCGATGGTGAAGGTTTTGATTGGCCGCCGACTTTGTTTCTGCATCAGGGCAACAATTAGACTGCTGTCGACGCCGCCGCTTAAAAACGCACCCAGGGGCACGTCGGATAGCATTTGCATCCCAACACTTTCAGCTAGCTGCAATTCAAGCGCGTCTACAATGGCAGTTTCACTGCCAACTAGCGGCTGATCCAAACCCCTCACAACAGCGTCATTGTACGACCAAAAAAAAGCTGGCTTAACCGACTCTCTTTTTTGGCCCAAGGAAATACTGACATAGTGGCCAGGCATCAGCTTTTCTATACCTTCATATATACTGTACGGGGCCGGCACATAATTATGGCGAAGGTATAAAGCCAACGCATTCCTATCAACAGTTGATTTGAAGTCTGGATGTTGCTTAAGCGCTTTAAGCTCAGACCCGAAAACCAGAATGTCACCCAACCAGCCCCAATAAAGCGGCTTTTCACCCAGCCGATCACGTGCAAGGACGAGTTTATTGTCTACACGATCCCACAAAGCGATAGCAAACATACCCACGGTAGCTTGAAGCGTTTTCTCGACGCCCCAACTGTTGAAGCACGCTAAAAGAGTCTCCGTGTCGGAGCGGCCACGCCAAGCAGGAGCCTCGAATTGACTTTCGAGTGATTTGCGCAGCGTCTGATGATTATAAATTTCGCCGTTGAACGCGATCACATAACGCCCATTCGCGCTTTCCATCGGTTGGTGGCCGGCTGGTGAGAGGTCCTGAATAGCCAGACGAGCATGACCTAATACAATCTGTGCATCATCAGTCCACGTTCCAGAGCCGTCGGGGCCACGCTTATTTATGGCCTGGACCATCTGAACGACATGACGATCAGTTATAGAGGACGGCGTCGAATGAAAGTAACCGGCTATTCCACACACTACGAAACCCTTCCCTATTAAAATTCTTCAGCCAAACAGTATAAATACTTATTTCGCCATCAGCTGCTTTTTTCAACAGTTTCTCTGATTATTCTCTCCCACTCATTAACCGCCTGATGCTGGGAATACTTGTTGACGATGACATCCCGGGCATGTTGGCCTGCACGATCTCTGTCTAACGGATTATTAATCAACGCGTTCAAAGACTGATACCACTCAGCAGGCGTAACCACTCCATAACCGATAAATCCATTTTTTAAGATCTCGCTATTCATACCAAAGTCGGATACCACGATCGGAATACCACAAGCCATATACAGCAACATCTTATAACTGCACTTGCCTCGCGACCACTCCGTATCATCCAACGGCATGAGGCCAATGTCCATGGTTGCAATAGAGCTGACTTCATTCTCAACTGCCCACTGTACAAACTCAACAGCCTCACCAGGAATCTTGTCGAAACGCGGACGCTGGTCAGAAACAACGCGTAGCTTCCAACCTTTGTTTTCCTTGAGGACCTGAGCCAGGGCGTCTTCTATATCATATAGAAACTTGAATCCTCCGGAAGTGCCCGACCATCCAATAATTTTAGCAGCGAAGTCTTTTTTCAAAGGACGAAATCTATCAACATCAACGGGCGTGGCAATAACAGTCATCGGCTTACCAAACTTGCGAAAATAGTCGGCAATATAACTATTTCCACAAACTATGTGATCGACACGCTTCGTAATTTGCTCTACCGCCCACCCATTTCTGTGTAACCAAATCGCGTCATCAACATCTAAAATTCGCGGTCTTTTGGTAAACCTTTCCAGAGTAGGAATCGTCGAAATCATCTCTCTCTGTAGTATGATCACATCATATTTAAAGCTCTTGCACACACCAAAAAGCCTGGAGTAGAATTCCTTGATAATCCAAAGTAATCTTTGCGCGCGGGCACTGGGCGGATAAGCGCTTTCATAAGCGTTGGAGACATGTATTTTAATATTTTTGGCTTCTAATCCACGCTTTAAATAGTCCACTCTAAACCGTGTGCTCGGCACCTTATCACCCTGCGTGAATGCCATAACCGAAATTTCATCTTTCATACCGTCAACCTTATAAATTATGAAATTGGTTTTTTTGAAAAAAACAACAACACAAAGACTACAATCACAAACACCTTCATGAAAAACCATAGCGAAGGTAGAAACGTATCGGAAAACAATGATAATACAATCGCTGAATACAAGTAGGCAGAGATCACCATATAAAAGATATGGCCTTGCTTAGCCTTCAGGTAAGCATAGGTTGAAGCCGCCGAATACAGCGCAATAAAAAAAACGACACCCAACACGCCGAACCCGGGAAAAATGGAAAAATACAAGCTATAAACGTTACCCTCTAACCCATCGCCATATAAGTTAAACTCTGAGTGCATGGGTAAAGGGGTGCACAACTGAACCATGGAAAGTAAGTGGCAAACGGATATGAAGGGGTTCCAGTTTTCGAAGACTCGAACCGTCCCATCAAAATATAGCGAAAACAGAACCGGCCCTTGAAGCGCATAACCTGCAATGTGCGTCAGCATGATAGACATAACTTCGCCTACACTTTCATCTGAACTTACATCGATTTTATTTGTGGCTATAGCGCCTACAAATAAAACTACCAAAAAAAATAAACCCAAGGTCGCCATAATTTTAACGGGAAGTTTTTGATGCACCACCCGATAAATAAATACCAGGCCTAACAGCATCTGTATCAACCCTGCCCTACCACTCCCAACCAATATCAGAGCGCACCATGGAAAAGCGATTATGAGATACTTGAGCCACCCTATTCTCCGTTGAGCCAAGGCTATCGTAAATAACGGAATTATTACCAGCCCCAGCAGCAGATAGTTTGCTGTCAGCCGACCGAATACTGACTCCCCAGCAACCGACATTGCCCTTGCGGCGTATGATATCTGCTCAAAGTCAGAACCGAGTGCAGACAAATCACTATAAGCAACCGGCAAAACCAGAAGATGCATGAAGGCGAATAGCAAAAACAGATCATTAAAATTAAGTTCGCGACAAAAAAAGCCTTTATGCACGAAGCTTTTGGCAAACAGGCTTATACAAATAGACACCGCACTGAATATTGCCCCGCCCAGAATAAAAATTAGCAGAGCGTCAGACTCAACGGCATAAAAACCCAACAGAGGAGTGAAGGCTATTAAGCATAATCCGCCGCCCCAAATGGCAGGAAATATAAACGAAGGATGAAACGGATCCCTCATGGTTGCGCGCGATAAAATTGCGACCGCCAACAGAGTCAAGCCTGCTAAAAAGCTATACATACCACTTCAACCTCTTATAAGCAGTCAGCAAAATTCAAAAACCTGGTTCCTTACTTTTTCACCCGATAGGAATCAACAAAATAAAAAGCACAGCCCACAGGAAACGCACACATCATCAAGAGCGATGCTTTACAACTTGGAAATATTATTTCCATTTTGTTTGTCCTTAGGGCGAATCGTACATAATTAATAGCCGATTTGAACCTGCTAGCGATGCCCTTCAGTATCTTGAACTCTTCAAGATACACCAGACTGGCGCCACATGGATTGTTAACCCTAATTCGTACCGAGGACTGCGTGAGCCCGTCATTTCGATAAATTTTTATGCATAACTTTTCATTAACAAATCTAGCAGAATAGACAAGTGAAACTCTATTCCAAACAATGCTTTCAGCAATAAATCGCTCACCCGCAATTATGGGGAACTCATACTGCTTCAATATTTCTGTGACATTAACGCCCCACTTATCGCCCATGGAACGGTATTGACGCTGTAGATCCGGATCAGCAATATCACATATATAATTTGGATACTCTTGACCCAATACATTACTTTCATCATCCATGCATAGAACTGAGAGCGTCGAAAACTGATCTCTCTGTGAGATGTCAATATCCTCCCAATGAAACTTCAATCGTTCCAGAGCTGTGTTAACACATCGGTCATCGGAATCGAAAACCAAAAACAAATAACCTGTTGCATGCTCGACCGCAACATTATGCGCGGCATGCTTACCTTGGTTATTCTGATAAATGTAACGGATATTCAGCTCTTTCTTTTTTATCCATTCCTCGACAAGTGCCTGCGTCCCATCAGTGGAACCATCATCAATAATCAGCCACTCAAAATCTTGAAACGTCTGCACCCTAAGCGACTCATACACCTGACTCAAAATATATGCTCTATTATAAGTCGGCGTAAACACTGTAAAATACGGCAAATTCCCCCCTAACACTCAGCAATTATTTTTTTAACAACGCAGAAACATTGGCAATCAGGTTTCTGGCGTTAAATAGTAGTAATACAGCTATATAGGCCGCACCACCCAAAATCACCTTTAACGAAAAAGACCACACCGACAACTCAAAATTGATACTGCTTACTACTGCTGCCATAACCACCACAGCAACTATAATTTGCGCCGCATTTTTATAGGGAAGACGCGGCATAGCAAATACGCGTCGCCCCAAAGCCCAGCTCAATATCAAGGAAACAAGAAAAGCGATCACCGTCGAAATCGCAGCGCCCGTAGCGCCATATTCGGCAATGAGAAAATAGTTGAAAACAACATTCACGACGGCACTCACGAAGACAATACCCATTTGTATTCGAGTGGAGTTTGACAGTTGAAATGCGTAATCGAAGTAATATGATTTTATCGTACTTAAAAACATCGCCAGCGCGATCCAAGGGATGATCACAGTAGCGCCCTCTCTAAACTTATCCCCGAGTATGGAATACGCTATATCAGGGGCGGTCAACGCCATTCCTGCCGACAATGGCACAGCCACCGCAAACACTAATGAAAAGGTCTGACGCAGTTTTAAACCCGCAGCCAGCAAGCCCTCTTTAGCCAGTGCATTTATCACCAATGGCAGGGCAGCCAAATGAACGACCGATGTCAGCATGCCGATTGAATACTGGCTCAGCTCATACGAAGCTGAATAAACGCCGACAGCCTCAACCCCCACCATGCGCTCGATGAAAAACCTATCAGACGCATCAATAACAAATATCAAGAGATAAGTAATCGTTAACGGAGCACCATAAGCGAATAATTTGCTCAGGTAATCCCTATTGATAAAAAACCAAGGCAAACCACTCCATATCCGCCTACTGATTACGCATGCGGCAATCGAACCTACTATGATCGAGGCCAATATCCCTTCTGCACCAAAGCCCAGGTAGGCCGCAACTACAGATAGAAAAAAGCCAACTGCACTTTTTACGGTGAGTACTTTCCCATAATCAAAAGGGTTTAAAGATGTATTTAAAACCTTTAGGTTAAGTTCATGCCAACCCTGGATCGCAAACAAAAAACCGACCATCCAAAATACTATTGAAAATGATGAAAACGCGCCTAGGGCCGCGCACATAAGCGACAAAACAATCACGACTACAAAAATAATAAATGAAATCGATCTCGCAGTTCCCAACAAGCGTTCTTCATCTTTTTTATCAGTTACAGCAGGAAGATACCTACCAACCCCCAAGCTCAACCACTGTAGTAACACCGCATTACCTACACCAGCAACCAAGATAGTCAGTGAGTAAACTCCATACTCAGCAGGCGTCAAAATACGCGTAAAAATCACCAAGGCCGATAGGGACAATATTGCCGGTATCAACTTTACAACCAGATAAGCGGCACCGTGTTTTGCTAGCAACTTATTGCCCCCTGTCTATGGTCCATGTATACATACATTAAAAAAAGAATAACGTTAATTCAAAAAACGTACGTACCATGGCATAGCTCTTTCGACGCCCTCAACAATGTCAAAGCGAGGCTCATACTGAAGGTGTTTTTTTATTTTGCTGATATCAGCTTGTGAATGGCGAACGTCTCCAGCTCGGAAATCCCGATACACCGGGGTCTTATCATAGTTAATCCCATTTTTTGCCAATGCGTCACGCAAAGACGTAAAAAGCATATTTAGGTCTGTTCGACCGCTGACCGCGACGTTGTAAACCTGATTGCGCGAAGCCGAGTCCGTCGTAGTGGCAGCCAGTAGGTTCGCTTGGATAGTATTTTCGATAAAACAAAAGTCCCGACTGGTTTGACCGTCACCATTGATAAAAACGTCATCGTTTTTTATCATGGAAGCCGCCCATTTGGGTATCACTGCCGCATATGCACCTTCAGGGTCCTGGCGCTTACCGAACACATTAAAATACCGAAGGCCAATAGTATCAAACCCATAACACTTGGCAAAAACGTCAGCGTACAGTTCGTTAACGTATTTGGTCACTGCGTAAGGAGACAGTGGTTTGCCAATGATGTCCTCTACCTTAGGCAGCCCTGGATGATCTCCATATGTTGAGCTACTTGCGGCGTATGTGAAGCTTTTTACTTTTGCATCCCGTGCTGCCACTAGCATATTTAGGAAACCATCAATATTCGTATTGTTGGTAGTAATCGGATCATTAAGAGAACGTGGTACCGATCCCAACGCTGCCTGATGTAAAACGTAGTCAACGCTATCGCAAGCCTTATGGCAATCTTCTAGTACTTTAATATCTCCCTGAACAAAAGAAAAGTTAGCCCACTGACCAGAGGAAACGGCACTTTTTACTTCATCCAAATTCCTCTGATGACCTGTTGCAAAGTTATCTAATCCAACGACCCGCTGATTCAAACCAAGAAGCACTTCCAGCAAATTAGAACCGATGAAACCTGCTACCCCGGTGATTAGCCAAGTTTTCGGAGATACCTGAAGCAAATCTAACAGTTGTTCATAGCGGGCCATAGTTATATACTCAAGATTAATAGTGAGTTAGCAAATAGAGACATTAGTCTTAGAGACGGATATCCGACTCTTCCGTGCTCAGCAAATACTTCAGATCGTAAAGTACATGCTTAGACTTGCCATAACTCCGAATCGACTTGGCACCTAGCTCGCGGAACTGTGTATGCGCCACAGCCAGCACGATGGCATCATACTTTTCTGTTTCGAGTTCGTAGACCGGCGTTATCCCATACTCGTGCTCAGCTTCACTGGCGTTAACCCATGGATCGTAGACATCGACTTCAATGTTGTATTCTGAAAGTTCTTTGACGATGTCAACGATGCGGGTATTGCGTAGATCCGGGCAGTTCTCCTTGAATGTCAGCCCCATGATCAATACGCGAGCGCCATCGACATGAATTCGCTCCTTGAGCATCGCCTTGACCAACTGAGAGACAACGTAGGCGCCCATACCGTCATTAAGGCGACGTCCTGCCAATATAATCTCAGGATGGTAGCCAATGGATTGGGCCTTATGCGTCAAATAGTAGGGATCGACACCGATACAATGCCCGCCTACCAGACCCGGCCGGAAAGGTAAAAAGTTCCATTTTGTACCCGCTGCCTGAAGGACAGCCTCAGTATCAATACCCATCTTATTAAAGATGATGGCCAGCTCATTGATAAGCGCAATGTTCAAATCACGCTGAGTATTCTCGATAACCTTAGCGGCTTCTGCAACTTTGATACTGCTAGCTTTATGGGTGCCCGCGACGATAATTTGATTATACAGCGCGTCCACCAAGTCAGCGATTTCCGGCGTCGAGCCAGACGTCACCTTCTTGATCGTGGTGACACGATGCTCTTTATCACCAGGATTGATTCGCTCCGGGCTGTATCCAGCATAAAAGTCAACGTTGAATGTCAGCCCTGAGACCTTTTCAAGTACAGGAACACAATCTTCCTCAGTTGCGCCAGGGTAGACAGTCGATTCGTAAATAACCAAATCACCCTTCTTCAACACCTTGCCAATGCTTTCAGATGCTTTTATCAGCGGCGTCAAATCTGGCTGATTGTACTCATCAATCGGGGTCGGAACTGTGACAACAAAAGTGTTGCAAGCAGCCAGCTCAGCCAAGTCGCAGCTGTAGCTCAAATAGCTGGCCTGCTTGAGCTCTTCGTCGCTGACTTCGAGGGTTGAATCATGCCCCGCTTTCAACGCTTGGATACGCGGCTGGTTAATGTCAAATCCAACCACCGATCGCTGTTTGCCGAACTCTACTGCTAAGGGGAGGCCAACATAACCAAGGCCGATGATGGCGAGCTTAATATCTTCCAGTTTCTGCATAATTAAAACCTAAATGATCAAAATCCAAAATACTTACTGAAACAATTCCAGTACGAAGTTCTTCAAGCTCAAAACCCACTCAGTGAGATCGATCTGTTTCCAGATACCGTTGCCCTATACGCTTCCAACGCTCCCTCGCTCATACTTCTTTTGAGGGTTCTCATTAACTTACATTATTCATTACATTACGTACGAAGCTTATTGCTCTTACCAATGCCTGCCCGAACCTGCCCCTGCTGACAAACAGAATCAACACTAACGTAACGCGCTCGGATCGGAACGCCATCGCTAGCGCAGGCCTCACGTACCCACTGCAGCAAAAAAAAGCACAGGACCTTGCTTGCATGGCTTTGTGCCATAAATCGTTGGATGCCTTTCAAATAAAACGGTTCCATGAAATTTGACAATCATACTACGGGATGTAAATACAAATAAGTGGTTCGTTACACTTGGCCAGCGTGATGGATCACTGTTCACAGAATCTTTCTGCTCAGGATAGAATCACCCGAGTATTTTTCAGGCATGACCCAAAAGTAATTTGACATAGGTACATATTCCTATTTCAAAGGAGGGAAACGGGAATAAATAGCACCCACACCGCGCGTGGTATGCATGCCTGCTCAATGTGTGATAGACGAGCTCATTCCTAAGGCTGTCGGACGATGCCTTCAGAAGAGGCCTTCTTTTCGATGGCGATATCTGAAGCATTAAAAGGCACGCATTTCATGATCAGCTGGCGTTTATTTACAACCATTGTACGAATGAGGGCAAGGAGAATACCTAGCATGCCGCCAAGAATCAGACCGACCGCCAAAATGAGCGCCTTCTTAGGTTTGATAGGCCCCAGTGGCTCCAACGCCTGCTTGTCAATAGTTACCAGCTTCAAGCGACTCATATCAATATTCAAGCTGCGTAGGCGCGCCTCTTCAGCACGAAGGGGCTCCACGTTGCTTAAAAACAGATCTTCATTTTCACGACGATTCAAAACCTCAATCTGCCGGTTGGATTGCAGCAACTGAAGCTCTTTAGCGATTTGCGCGATACGCCCCTCTGTGAAGTCATCGGATTTGCGCTGAAGGAGAGCATTTTTCTCAGCCTCTAACGCATCAACCCCCATGAAATACAACGGAATCTGCTGATTATTAATCTCGGTATGCATCGTGCTGCCACCCCCGCTGCGATCTGCATCACCGAGTGACGACGGGGTGGCTGGTTTTTTGATACCCAGCGACTTAGCGATGCCGATTGCTTCGTTCAACAATGCAAGCCTATCACGACGAATAGTCTTAAGCTGAGCCCTCAGAGCCTTTAGCTCGTCCTGCAACTGAGCACGACGAAGCACATCACCCTCGGTCAAACTGGCAATTTTTGCCTCTTTATCAATTTCATATCCCGAGCGGACGGCCTTGAGCTTGCCTTGAATTTCATTCAGTCGGTTATTGATGATGACGCTCAGGTCCGCGCTAATCTGCCGTCGCTCGGTGGCAATGGCAAACTCGATGAATTCGTTGAGGATAGTCACGCCATCTATCCCTTTAGGGTAGCTCATCTCCAGCTTGATATAGGCGCTGAGGGAGTCTAATTTCTTGGGATCTGGCAAAATCAGATTGATGGAGTTGCGATTGAACTCATCAAAACTCTGCTCCAGGGTTCTCCCTGGACGCTCGAAGGCCTTAAATAAACTTTGACGGGCTCGGAAGAAGCTTAACCGCGTATCATAAGACTCAAGAGATGCTCCGACTTTGTTCAACGCCTCACCCGCTGGGAGGACGTATACCCCAGACCGATTCAATGCATCCAGATCATTGATCGCCGCTGGACGCAAAACGCTGCTGACTTGAAATTCCGGAGTCGCCGAAAAGGCATAGATCACAGCCAGAGCGCCAACGACTAGCGTCACAGCGGCTATAAGGACTCTCTGTCGCCAGAGGGATTGAAAAAGGACCGCGAGATCAACTTCTTCGGACGAAGGTGTCGGGGGAATTCGGAAGCTACTACTCACAACAAAAACCTGCCTTCAAAGAGAAACTGCGGGCTCGTTATGCAGACCTGATGTGTATTTTTTTCTAATTGGATGACCGCCAAAACCCAGCGTCCCTGCCAAATTCTGAGCACACAAAATGACTGTTATCGAGAACAGATTCTATTCTGCCATCTCTCCGGAACATTACAAGTCTTGACATGTATGTCAGATGCTTCTGATTTTTCCGAGGGAACTGTTACGACCAACGGGGTTAAGTCGATAGGCCACCATAAAGAATTACCGGCTTCAAGCGTGATAACATTTCTGACAAACGGTCATCATTCGCTCTTAGAGCCCGCCAAGAGCAATACTAAGCAATCGCTTTACCCCGCCGCCTACGCACAACCACCCCCAACACCGGCCCAATCAACATCCCCACGATCAAAGCCACCACCACAAACACCGCCACCGGCATCTGCGCAGTACTCCACCCCAGGAATGACAGCACCACACCCTGCTGGTTCTCCAGCACAAACGCCAGAACCACCAAAGCCGCAAGCACTGCAATCAACACCGCAACAACGCGCTTAACCCCACGCATACTCTTCTCCTTCCCCAAAAACACTCAGACGCCTTCTTCCTCTTCTTCGTTCACCCGATCGCGCAATTCCTTGCCCGGTTTGAAGTGGGGAACGAATTTGCCGTCGAGGCTGACGGATTGGCCGGTTTTTGGGTTGCGGCCTACGCGGGGTGCGCGGTAGTGCAGGGAGAAGCTGCCGAAGCCGCGGATTTCGATGCGATCTCCGGTGGCCAGGCATTGGGACATTTGCTCAAGCATGGTCTTGATAGCCAGCTCTACATCCTTGGATGAGAGCAGCCCTTGATGGGTGACAATTCGTTCGATCAACTCCGACTTCGTCATATTTTTCCCTTCTTTTTCAAGCAGCTAGGAAAAGCGCTCCGAAGGTTTTAGCATGAGTTGATGAATTTGAACAGCCCATGTGTCAACTTATCTGAGGCTGAATAAACACGCTCAGCAAGCAGCCAACCCCTTACTTACAGATCACCAACATGGTCCGCGTCACCGCGCCAGCAGGGTTCCAGCCGAACAGGTAGTCGCCCTCTTCGTCCTCTGCATCGCTGGAGCGGGTTATGACCTTGTAGCCCTGCATCTTGCACTCACGGGCGGCGCGCTTCTCGCACTTTTCCCACTTGTTGCCCAGGCCAGAGCAGTCGATCTCGATGCCACTGACGCCACGCTTGGCGTGGGTCTTGGCACTGGTGGAGGAGCAGCCTGCAAGCACGAGCAAGGCGAGTATTACGATAATTCTGTTCATTCAAACCCTTATTGAGTCAGCAACGCGAAATAGCCGTTTTCAAGACTATAGTCAGTTCTGACATTGGGCTGAATGCCTTGGTTCGGTGCAGTTGCTTCATCAAATTTCAGGTGCAAAAAAGGGCGACCGAAGTCGCCCTTTTTCTACAGCTTTACAGAACTTAGTTCTGCTTAGCCATTGCCTGGCGCAGCAGTGCCGCCATGGTGGTATCAGCAGCAGCTTCCGGAGCAGCTTCTTTCAAGCTCTGGATAGCTTCTTTCTCTTCCACTTCGTCTTTCGACTTGATGGAGAGCTGAATCACGCGGCTCTTGCGGTCAACGCTGATGATCTTGGCTTCTACTTCCTGGCCTTCTTTCAGTACGTTGCGCGCGTCTTCAACGCGGTCACGGCTGATTTCGGAGGCTTTCAGAGTCGCTTCGATATCGTCGGCCAGAACGATGATGGCGCCTTTGGCGTCAACTTCTTTCACAGTGCCTTTAACGATGGCGCCTTTGTCGTTCTCTTGAACGTACTCGGAGAACGGATCGCTTTCCAGTTGCTTGATGCCCAGGGAGATGCGCTCGCGCTCTGGGTCAACCGACAGGATAACGGTGTCCAGCTCGTCGCCCTTCTTGAAACGACGAACAGCTTCTTCGCCAACTTCGTTCCAGGAGATGTCGGACAGGTGAACCAGGCCGTCGATGCCGCCGTCCAGACCAATGAAGATACCGAAATCGGTGATCGACTTGATGGTGCCGGAGATTTTATCGCCCTTGTTGAACTGGCCAGAGAAATCTTCCCATGGGTTAGATTTGCACTGCTTGATGCCCAGGGAGATACGACGACGCTCTTCGTCGATGTCCAGAACCATAACTTCCACTTCGTCGCCGACTTGTACGACTTTCGAAGGGTGGATGTTCTTGTTGGTCCAGTCCATTTCGGAAACGTGTACCAGGCCTTCCACGCCTTCTTCCAGCTCTGCGAAGCAGCCGTAGTCGGTCAGGTTGGTAACACGCGCGGTTACGCGGGTGCTTTCTGGGTAACGAGCTTTGATAGCAACCCATGGATCTTCGCCCAGCTGCTTCAAGCCCAGGGAAACGCGGTTACGCTCACGATCGTACTTCAGAACCTTGACATCGATCTCGTCGCCAACGTTGACGATTTCGGAAGGATGCTTGATACGCTTCCAAGCCATGTCGGTAATGTGCAGCAGGCCATCGACGCCACCCAGATCGACGAATGCGCCGTAATCGGTGAGGTTCTTGACGATACCTTTGACTTGTTGGCCTTCCTGCAGGGATTCCAGCAGAGCTTCACGCTCGGCGGAGTTCTCTGCTTCCAGCACGCTGCGACGGGAAACGACAACGTTGTTGCGCTTCTGGTCGAGCTTGATGACTTTGAATTCCAGTTCTTTGCCTTCCAGGTGCGTGGTGTCGCGCACTGGACGAACGTCGACCAAAGAACCTGGCAGGAACGCACGGATGCCGTTAACGTCGACAGTGAAGCCGCCTTTAACCTTACCGTTGATAACGCCCTTGACCACTTCTTCAGCTGCGAAGGCTGCTTCGAGAACAATCCAGCATTCAGCGCGCTTGGCTTTTTCACGGGACAGCTTGGTTTCACCGAAACCGTCTTCAACCGAGTCCAGAGCAACGTGAACTTCGTCACCGACATTGATAGTCAGGTCACCAGCATCGTTGTAGAACTGTTCCAGCGGGATCAGAGCTTCAGACTTCAGACCAGCGTGAACGGTTACCCAGCGAGCTTGGTAATCGATATCAACGATAACACCGGTGATGATGGAGCCTGCCTGAAGGTTCAGGGTTTTTAGGCTTTCTTCAAAGAGTTCCGCAAAGCTTTCGCTCATTTTAATTCCTGTTGATAAGGGCGAAGAATACGCCCATCTCCACACCCCAGACGGTGTGGGTCAGTTTCAGTTAAAAGAAGCCACCGCAGGACTATGACTGGTCCCCTGCGGCCTTCTTGATCACCCGGCGATATCGCGAATGGCGATTTCACTCATGATGCGTTCCAGCACCTGCTCGATGGACAACTCCGTGGAATCCAGCTGTATGGCGTCAGCCGCCGGCTTGAGCGGGGCTACCGCACGCTGGGTATCACGCTCATCGCGTGCACGGATCTCATCTAGCAGACTCGACAGACTAACACCATCGACTTTGCCCTTCAACTGCAAGTATCGGCGGCGTGCCCGTTCCTCGGCGCTGGCGGTCAGGAAAATCTTCAGCGGCGCCTCGGGAAACACCACCGTGCCCATGTCCCGGCCATCGGCCACCAGGCCCGGCGCCTCCTGGAATGCGCGCTGGCGCTGCAGCAGCGCCTCGCGCACGGCGGGCAGCGCGGCCACTTGGGAGGCACCCGCGCCGATACTCTCGGTGCGAATCACATCGCTGACTTCATCACCTTCCAAAATGATGCGCTGCAACTGACCCTCGGTCGCCGCAATGAACTGCACATCCAGATGGGCGGCTAGTTTGGTCAGCAGCTCTTCGTTGGTCAGGTCCACACCATGGTTGTGCGCAGCGAACGCCAGCAGGCGATACAGCGCGCCAGAATCCAGCAGGCACCAACCCAGGCGCTTGGCCAGAATGCCAGCGATTGTGCCTTTGCCCGAGCCGCTAGGCCCGTCGATGGTAATCACCGGTGCTTTGATATTCACAATTGAGCCTCTTGGGCAACACGGATGCCGACTTGGGCACACAGTGTCAGAAAGTTCGGAAAAGACGTAGCAACATTGGCGCAGTCAAGGATACGAATAGGCGCCGCCGCCCGCAGGGAAGCCACACTGAACGCCATGGCAATCCGATGATCGCCATGGGCATGCACTTCACCGCCGCCCATCGGGCCACCGTCAATGATAAGCCCATCAGGCGTGGGTTCACACTTCACGCCCAGAGCCAACAGACCGTCGGCCATTACCTGGATGCGATCGGACTCCTTGAGGCGCAGCTCTTCGGCCCCGCGTAAAACAGTGCGGCCCTGAGCACAGGCTGCGGCAATAAACAGCACGGGAAACTCATCAATCGCCAACGGCACCAGGGCCTGTGGAATCTCGATGCCCTTGAGCGCAGCAGCACGCACACGTAAATCCGCAACCGGCTCGCCGCCCACCTCCCGCTGGTTTTCGAGGGTGATATCAGCCCCCATCAGCCGCAGGATGTCGATCACTCCGGTGCGGGTCGGGTTGATACCGACATGCTCCAGCAACAGCTCGGAGCCTTCGGCAATTGAGGCCGCCACCAGGAAAAACGCCGAAGACGAAATATCCCCCGGCACTTCAATACGCGTAGCGGTCAACCCATGCCCCGACGCCAGCGACGCCGTCGCGCCCTGCACCGCCAGCGGGTAGCCAAAGCCGCGCAGCATGCGCTCGGTGTGGTCGCGGGTCGGTGCGGGCTCGGTCACCGAGGTTTTACCCTCAGCGTATAACCCCGCCAACAACAGGCAGGATTTCACCTGGGCACTGGCCATGGGCAGTACATAGTTCAAGCCTTTGAGCGATTGCCCGCCACGAATGCTCAGTGGCGGACGCCCGTCCGGCCCGGTCTCGATGATCGCGCCCATTTCACGCAGCGGCTTGGCCACGCGGTTCATCGGGCGCTTGGACAGCGAGGCATCGCCGGTCAACACGCTGTCGAAGCGCTGCGCCGCCAATACACCGGCCAACAGGCGCATCGACGTGCCGGAATTGCCCACGTAGATCGGCCCCGGCGCAGCCTTCAGGCCCTGCAGGCCGACACCGTGAATGGTCACGCGCCCATGGTGCGGGCCCTCGATCACCACGCCCATATCGCGAAAGGCCTGCAAGGTCGCCAGGGCGTCCTCACCCTCAAGGAAGCCTTCCACCTCGGTCACACCCTCGGCCAACGAGCCCAGCATGATCGAGCGATGGGAGATCGACTTGTCACCCGGCACGCGGATGCGCCCGCTCAAGCGGCCACCCGGGCTGGCGATGAAGGTCAGATCATCGGTGTTCACTGCGGTTTCCATATAGGCCCGGCGTGCGAGAATCTTGCTGAAATGTTCACGCGCCACCCGTGCCCGGGTGAACACGCCCAGCAGTTGATGGCCGTCTCCCGCATCCACCGCGTCGCGCAAGGCGTCGAGATCACTGCGGAAGGTGTCCAGGGTGCGCAACACCGCTTCGCGATTGGCGAGGAAGATGTCGTGCCACATCACCGGATCGCTGCCGGCAATCCGCGTAAAATCGCGGAAGCCGCCGGCGGCGTAACGGAAAATCTCGAGGTTCTCGTTGCGCTTGGCCAAAGAATCCACCAAGCCAAATGCCAGCAGATGCGGCAAGTGGCTGGTGGCTGCCAACACTTCGTCGTGACGCTCGACCTGCATATGCTCCACATCCGCGCCCAGCTCGCGCCAGAGACGATCCACCACCGCCAACGCCGTGGGATCGGTTTGCGCAAGCGGCGTCAGGATGACCTTATGCCGACGAAACAACTGCGCATTGGAGGCCTCCACCCCGCTCTGCTCGGAACCCGCGATGGGATGACCCGGCACAAAGCGCGGCGGCATGCCACCAAACGCCAATCGTGCCGCGCGCACCACGTTGCCTTTGGCGCTACCCACATCGGTAAGGATCGCTTGCCCGAGGTCCATGCCCGCCAGTACCGCCAGCAACTTCTCCATGGCCAGGATCGGCACGGCAAGCTGGATCACATCCGCGCCCTGGCACGCAACGGCCAGGTCCGCCTCACAGCGGTCCACCACCCCCAACTCCACCGCCAACGTGCGCGATTGCGGGTCGAGGTCCACCCCCACCACTTCGCCACATAGCCCGCTTTCACGCAGGCCTTTGGCGAAGGAACCACCGATCAACCCCAGACCGACCACCACCAGGCGACCGATCATAGGCACAGCAGGTTGCAATGCAGTGACATCAACCACGGGCCAGAACCTTGGCCAGCGCCTCAAGGAAGCGGCTGTTCTCAGCCGGCAAACCGATGGTGATACGCAGGTGGTTCGGCATCCCGTAGTTGGCTACCGGGCGTACGATCACACCCTCGCGCAGCAAGCCCTGGAACACCGGCGCGGCCACTTGGCCGAGATCGACACAGATGAAGTTGCCCTTGGACGGAATCCAGCCCAGGCCCAGCTCACGAAAGCCTTCCTGCAATTGCAGCATGCCGCTTTCGTTGAGGCGACGGCCTTCTTCCAGGTATTCGGCATCCTTCACCGCCGCACAGGCGGCCGCCAGGGCCAGACTGTTGACGTTGAACGGCTGGCGCACGCGGTTCAGCACATCGGCCACCACAGGCGTGGACAAGCCATAACCGACCCGCAACGACGCTAGGCCATAAGCCTTGGAGAACGTACGCGACACCAGCAGGTTCGGGTAGGCCGCAAGGAAATCCAGGCCGTCGGGCAGGTCGCTGCCTTCGGCGTACTCGATGTAGGCTTCGTCCAGCACGACCAGCACATGCTGGGGCACGTCCTGCAGGAATTCGTTCAGTGCCTGCTCGTCAAACCAGGTGCCGGTCGGGTTGTTCGGGTTGGCGATAAACACCACGCGAGTCTGGGCATCGATGGCCGCCAGCATCGCCGGCAGGTCATGGCCCCAGTCCTTGGCAGGAATCACGCGAGCATCTGCCCCCACCGCCTGGGTCACAATCGGGTAGACCGCAAACGCGTGCTCGCTGAACACCGCATTCAAACCTGGCGCCAGGTAGGCACGGCCGACCAGCTCAAGGATGTCGTTGGAGCCGTTGCCCAAGGTCACTTGATTCAACTCGACCCGGCACTTGTCCGCCAGTAGCGACTTGAGGGCAAAACCGTTGCCATCGGGATAACGGGTCAGCTCGGCCAGCTCTTCACGAATCGCCGCCAACACTTTGGGGCTCGGGCCCAGCGGGTTTTCGTTACTCGCCAGTTTGACGATCTTGGACGGGTCCAGATTCAACTCGCGGGCCAACTCGTCCACAGGCTTGCCTGGAACGTAAGGCGAGAGTTGTTGCACGCCCGGCTGCGCCAGGGCGAGGAAATTGCCACTCATGTCAAAGCCTCACAAAACCGCTTTCGGGTAAGAGCCCAGCACCTTGAGTGCCACGGCTTCCTGACTGATCTTCTCCAGCACGCCCTTGACCAGCGGGTCGCGGTGATGGCCCATAAAGTCGATAAAGAACACATAGGTCCACTTACCGCTGCGCGAAGGACGAGTCTCGATGCGCGTCAGGTCAATCCCGTTATCGTGGAACGGCACCAGCAGCTCATGCAGCGCGCCGGGTTTGTTGCTCATAGAAACGATAATTGAAGTCTTGTCGTCGCCGGTGGGCGGCACTTCCTGGCTGCCGATCATCAAAAAGCGCGTGGAGTTATCCGGGCGGTCTTCGATCTTCTCAGCCAGGCGCGTCAGGCCGTAGAGGCCCGCGGCCATATCGCCGGCAATCGCCGCCGAGTTCCACTCACCCTTGACCCGCTTGGCCGCTTCGGCGTTGCTGGACACCGCCACGCGCTCGACATTCGGGTAATGGGCGTCCAGCCACTTGCGGCACTGGGCCAGGGACTGGGCGTGGGAATAGATACGGCTGATGCTGTCGGTCTTGGTGTTTTCACCCACCAGCAGGTGGTGGTGGATACGCAACTCCACCTCACCGCAGATCACCATGTCGTGTTCGAGGAAGCTGTCCAGCGTGTGGTTGACCGCACCTTCGGTGGAATTTTCCACCGGCACCACGCCAAAATTCACCGCACCGGCGGCGACTTCACGGAAGACTTCGTCGATGGCCGCCATCGGCTTGCTGATCACCGCATGGCCGAAGTGCTTCATGGCCGCCGCCTGGGTGAAGGTGCCCTCAGGGCCGAGGTAAGCCACTTTCAGTGGCTGCTCCAGCGCCAGGCACGAGGACATGATTTCACGGAACAACCGCGCCATCTCTTCGTTGCCCAACGGGCCCTTGTTGCGCTCCATCACGCGCTTGAGCACCTGGGCTTCACGCTCGGGGCGGTAGAACACCGGCACTTCGCCTTCCGCCAGCGACGCCATTTTCACCCGGGCTACTTCCTGGGCGCAGCGCGCACGCTCACTGATCAGCTCCAGGACCTTCTCGTCCAGGCTGTCAATGCGTACGCGCAGGGCCTTGAGTTCTTGCTCAGACATTAGCCGTGTTCCTTCTCGAACTCTGCCATGTAGGCAACCAGCGCATTGATGGCGTGGATGTCGACGGCGTTATAAATGGAGGCGCGCATGCCACCCACCGAGCGGTGGCCCTTGAGGTTCAGCAGGCCGCGTTCGTCGGCGCCAGCCAGGAACGGCTTGTCCAGGCGGTCGTCCGCCAGGCGGAACGGCACGTTCATCCACGAGCGGTCGGTGAGGTTGATCGGGTTGCTGTACAGGCCGCTGGCGTCGATGAAGTCGTACAGGGTGCGCTTCTTCTCTTCGTTCAACTTACCCATGGCCGCGACACCGCCCTGCTCCTTGAGCCATTCGAACACCAGGCCCGACAGGTACCAGGCAAACGCCGGCGGGGTGTTGTACATCGAGCCGTTATCGGCCGCGACCTTGTAGTTGAGCATAGTGGGGCACAGGGAACGGGCGCGGCCCAGCAGGTCTTCGCGGATGATATTGACCAGGATGCCGCTTGGGCCGATGTTCTTTTGCGCGCCGGCGTAGATCATGCCGTATTTGGACACATCGATCGGACGCGAGAGGATGTCCGAGGACATGTCGCACACCAGCGGAACGTCACCTACTTGCGGCACCCAATCAAATTCCAGGCCACCGATGGTTTCGTTCGCGACGTAGTGAACGTAGGCCGCGTCTTTGGACAGCTTCCACTCGTTCTGACCGGGAATGGCGAAGTAGTCGTAGGGCTTGGCGGTGCCTGCCACGTTGACATGGCCGTAGCGCGAGGCTTCTTCGATAGCCTTCTGACCCCAGATACCGGTGTCGATATAGTCGGCAGTCCCGCCTTCTGGCAGCAGGTTCAGCGGTAACTGGGCGAACTGCTGGCTCGCACCACCTTGCAGGAACAGCACTTTGTAATGGGATGGGATGTCCAGCAAGTCGCGCAGGTCCTGCTCGGCCTTGTTGGCGATGGACACGAACTCATCGCTGCGATGGCTCATTTCCATCACGGAGAGGCCTTTTCCATGCCAGTCGAGGAGTTCACCCTGCGCACGCTGCAGGACTGCTTCAGGAAGCGCCGCGGGACCGGCACAGAAGTTATAGGCTCTCTTGCTCACATCCAATCTCACTCTGATCTGGTGGGGCTGCAATCATGTCAGCAGCGCCCTCATTCTGGAGCGGACATCTGTGGGAGCTGGCTTGCCTGCGATAGCAGCGCCGCGGTATCACTGAATGACCGAGGCGCCTGCATCGCAGGCAAGCCAGCTCCCACATGGACCGCGTCCAGGCAAAGGGCGCTGTGTTTCATAGGGGACAAACAACAAGGGGGCGAATCTTCATCCGCCCCCTGTGTGTCCGCTTATTCCTGCGGTTCTTCTTCGTCTGCGGCAGCGTCGAGGGTTGGCTCGTCAACGTTGTCATCGCCAGCTGCGATAACCTCGCCTTCGAATTCCTCACCTTCGAGCTCTTCGCCTTCGACTTCCGAAGGCTCCTGCACACGCTCCAGGCCGACCAGTTTTTCGTCCTTGGCCAGCTTGATCAGGGTCACGCCCTGGGTGTTACGGCCCAGGCTCGACACTTCCGCCACACGGGTACGCACCAGGGTGCCCTGGTCGGAAATCAGCATGATCTCCTCGCCGTCGAGCACCTGCACCGCGCCGACGAGACGGCCGTTGCGGTCGTTGCTGACCATGGCGATTACGCCCTGGCCGCCACGCTTGTACTCCGGGAACTCACTGATGGCGGTGCGCTTGCCATAACCACGCTCGGAAGCGGTGAGGATCTGGCTGCCTTCTTCCGGGATCAGCATCGAAATCAGCTTCTGCCCTTCCGGCAGGCGCATGCCGCGTACACCGCGGGCGGTACGGCCCATGGCTCGTACGTCGGATTCCTTGAAGCGTGTGACCTTGCCGCCATCGGAGAACAGCATGACTTCGCGCTCGCCATCGGTGATGGCTGCGGAAATCAGCACGTCGCCTTCGTCCAGTTCCAAGGCGATCAGGCCCACGCTGCGTTGACGGCTGAAGGATTCCAGCGGGGTCTTCTTCACGGTGCCTTTGGCGGTGGCCATGAAGATGAAGTGACCTTCGGTGTATTCCTCGACCGGCAGCATGGTGGTGATGTATTCGTCACTGTCCAGCGGCAGCAGGTTGACCAACGGACGACCACGGGCAGCGCGGGAGGCCTCCGGGATTTCGTAGGTCTTGAGCCAGTACACCTTGCCTTTGCTGGAGAACAGCAGCAGCGTGGTGTGGCTGTTGGCGACCAGCAGGTGAGCGATGTAGTCCTCATCCTTCACGCCGGTAGCCGATTTACCTTTACCGCCACGACGCTGGGCCTGGTAGGCCGCCAACGGTTGGGTCTTGGCATAGCCACCGTGGGAGATGGTCACCACGCGCTCTTCTTCCGGGATCATGTCACCCAGGGTCAGGTCCAGGCGCGCATCGAGGATTTCGGTGCGGCGCACGTCGCCGTATTCGGCGCGGATCACTTCCAGTTCTTCGCGGATCACTTCCATCAGGCGCACAGCGCTGCTGAGGATGCGGATCAACTCGCCGATCTGGTTGAGGATCTCCTGGTACTCGGCCAGCAGCTTCTCGTGCTCAAGGCCAGTCAGGCGGTGCAGGCGCAGTTCCAGGATGGCCTGGGCCTGTTCTGGCGACAGGAAGTACTTGCCTTCACGCAGACCGTATTGCGGGTCCAGGGTCTCGGGGCGGCACGAGTCGGCGCCAGCGCGCTCAACCATCGCGACCACGGCACTGGATTCCCAAGGTGTGCTGATCAGCGCTTCCTTGGCTTCCGACGGGGTTGGCGAGGCCTTGATGAGGGCGATCACCGGGTCGATGTTCGACAACGCAACCGCCTGGCCTTCCAGGATATGGCCGCGCTCGCGGGCCTTGCGCAGTTCGAACACGGTACGGCGGGTGACCACTTCGCGACGGTGACGCACGAAGGCTTCCAGCAGGTCCTTGAGGTTCAGGATGCGCGGGCGGCCGTCGATCAGGGCAACCACGTTGATACCAAACACGCTTTGCAGCTGGGTCTGGGCGTAGAGGTTGTTGAGGATCACCTCCGGCACTTCGCCGCGGCGCAGCTCGATGACCACGCGCATGCCGTCTTTGTCGGACTCGTCGCGCAGCTCGGTGATGCCTTCCAGCTTCTTCTCTTTAACCAGCTCGGCGATCTTCTCGATCAGGCGTGCCTTGTTCAACTGGTAAGGGAGTTCGGTGATGACGATCTGCTGGCGGCCACCGACCTTGTCGATGTCTTCGATGATCGAGCGGGCGCGCATGTAAATGCGCCCACGGCCGGTGCGGTAGGCTTCGATGATGCCGGCGCGACCGTTGATGATCGCGGCGGTCGGGAAGTCCGGGCCGGGAATGTATTGCATCAGCTCATCGACGGTCAGCTCAGGGTTGTCGATAAGGGCCAGGCAACCGTCGATGACTTCACCGAGGTTGTGCGGCGGGATGTTGGTGGCCATGCCCACGGCGATACCGCTGGAACCGTTGACCAGCAGGTTGGGAATCCTGGTGGGCATGACAGCCGGGATCATTTCGGTGCCGTCGTAGTTCGGCACCCAGTCCACGGTTTCTTTATGCAGGTCGGCCAGTAGCTCGTGCGCCAGCTTGGTCATGCGCACTTCGGTGTATCGCATGGCCGCGGCGTTGTCGCCGTCCACCGAACCGAAGTTACCCTGGCCGTCTACCAGCAGGTAGCGCAGGGAAAACGGCTGCGCCATCCGAACGATGGTGTCGTACACCGCAGTGTCGCCGTGAGGGTGATACTTACCGATCACGTCACCGACAACACGGGCAGATTTCTTGTACGGCTTGTTCCAGTCGTTACCCAGCTCGCTCATCGCGAACAGCACACGCCGGTGCACGGGCTTCAAGCCATCGCGCGCATCAGGCAGTGCCCGACCGACAATTACGCTCATCGCGTAGTCGAGGTAGGACTGTTTCAGCTCGTCTTCGATATTGACCGGGAGGATTTCTTTGGCCAGTTCGCCCATGAGAAGCCTGATTCCTTTTTCGGGTGAAACCTCGTCACATCCATTCGGGACGAACGAAGCTCGCCGCTGCCGGCACAGTGCCTGACAACGACTTACGACAAATCAACGAGTTATGACACGGATCTGCACGTTATAGGCCACCCCTCGGGGCAGCCCTGGAAACCGCCGGATGTTATCACAATCGCCGCCACGCACCTATCCCCCTGATGCGCATGGAGGCTAGTAATTTGACGGATGACAGGCTTGAAGGGGACGAGAGGGGCTCAGAGGCGCGATGGTGCTTTTTTGCGAGGGTGGAATGCAGACGTTTTATTGACTTCAAGGGCCAATCGCAGGCAAGCCAGCTCCCACCTTTGATGTGTGAACACGGTTGAAGGTGGGAGCTGGCTTGCCTGCGATAGAGCCCCCACAGCCACCGACACTCTCAATGCAGGCGCTTACGGCACATCAACTTGGCCAGTTTGGCAGTGTCTGGCCGCTCGACAATGCCTTTTTCGGTGACGATCACGTCGATCAGGTCCGCAGGGGTCACATCAAACACAGGGTTAAACGCCGCGATATCCAACCGCTGCCCATCCACCTCAAGCAACTCACCCATATCGCGCTGCTCCAGCGCAACATCCTCCCCCGTAGCCATCATCAAATCCAGGGTCGAACTCGACGCCACCACCATAAAGCGCACGCCATGGTGCATGGCACACACGGCCAACTGATAAGTGCCGATCTTACTGATCACATCGCCATTGGCCGCAATACAATCAGCCCCCACCACCACCCAGGTCACGCCTTTGGTCTTGAGGATATGCGCCCCGGCGGAGTCGGCATTCACCGCCACCGGGATGCCCTGGCCCGCCAACTCCCACGCTGTAAGACGGGAGCCTTGCAGCCAGGGGCGGGTTTCATTGACATAGACCTGCTCGACCAGCCCCTCCAGATACGCGGCATGAATCACCCCGAGGGCTGTACCAACGCCGCCGGAGGCCAACGCGCCGGCGTTGCCATGGGTGAGGATCGCCTGGGCATTGCCCTGGTGCTTGCGAATCCGCTCCATGCCCAACTGGGCCATGACCACATTGGCCTCCCGGTCGCTCTCATGGATCGCGACGGCTTCGGCTTCCAGCACCGCCAGCGGGTCGGCGTGCTGCTTGAGGCGGTCGAGGCGGTCGCGCATGCGCTGCAAGGCCCAGAACAGGTTCGATGCGGTCGGTCGGGTATGGGCCAGCAAGGCGTAGTCTTCTTCCCATGCAGCCTGCCAGTCACCGCCTTCGGCGATACGCTCGCGGGCGGCCAGGACCAAGCCATAGGCGGCGCAGATGCCGATAGCCGGCGCGCCCCGCACCACCATGGTGCGAATGGCGTCGGCCACCGACTCAACGGTACTGCAGGCCACCCAGTGCGTCCGGGACGGCAAAACGCGCTGATCGAGCAGGTGCAGCGCGCCATCACGCCATTCGATGGCCTTCACTTTGTCTGCAGCCAACAGTCGGTCGCGCATCCCTTACCCCGCACTCATGAACAAAAGCCGCGGATTATAGCGATCCGCCAGCCAGGACGCTCGGGTATACTTCGCCCTTCTTTTATAGCTGCCTGGGAAGAAGCCTGCGATGACCTCCACTGCCGCCCCGCTCGACTTGTTGCTGCTGCCGACCTGGCTGGTACCCGTCGAGCCCGCTGGCGTGGTGCTCAAGGAGCACGGCCTGGGTATCCGCGACGGCTGCATTGCCTTTATCGGGCCACGGGACGCGGCGTTGAAGCTGGCGGCGCAAGAGGTGCGTGAACTGCCCGGCATGCTGCTCAGCCCCGGCCTGGTCAATGCCCACGGCCATGCCGCCATGACCCTGTTCCGCGGCTTGGCCGACGATTTGCCACTGATGACCTGGCTGGAAAAACACATCTGGCCCGCCGAAGCCAAGTGGGTCGATGAAGCGTTCGTGCGCGACGGCACCAACCTGGCCATTGCCGAGCAGATCAAGGGCGGCATCAGCTGCTTCTCGGACATGTATTTCTACCCCAAGGTCGCCAGTGACTGCGTGCACAACAGCGGTATGCGTGCGCAGATCGCGCTGCCGATCCTCGACTTCCCGATCCCCGGCGCCAGCAGTGCCGACGAGGCGATTCGCCAGGGTATCGAGTTGTTCGGCGACCTCAAGCACCACCCGCGCATCAAAATCACCTTCGGCCCACACGCCCCGTACACCGTGTGCGATGCCAACCTGGAAAAAATCCGGGTGATCGCCGAAGAGCTGGACGCCGCGATCCATATGCACGTTCACGAAACCGCCTTTGAAGTGCAGCAAGCCATCGAGCAGACCGGCGAGCGGCCATTGGCGCGCCTGGCTCGCCTTGGCTTGCTGGGCCCGCGCTTTCAGGCCGTGCACATGACCCAAATCAGCGAAGACGACCTGGCTTTACTGGTAGAAAGCAACACCAGCGTCATTCACTGCCCGGAATCGAACCTGAAACTGGCCAGCGGCTTTTGCCCGGTGGAGCGCTTGTGGCAGGCTGGCGTCAACGTGGCCATCGGCACCGACGGCGCCGCCAGCAACAATGACCTGGATCTGCTTGGAGAAACCCGCACGGCGGCGATGCTGGCCAAGGCCGTGGCCGGTTCGGCCACTGCGCTGGATGCCCACCGCGCCTTGCGCATGGCCACACTCAACGGCGCCAGGGCGATGGGCCTGGACAGCCAGATTGGCTCCCTGGAAGTCGGCAAGGCGGCAGACATCGTCGCTTTTGATCTTTCCGGGCTGGCGCAACAACCGATCTACGATCCGGTCTCACAGCTTATATATGCCACCGGGCGCGATTGCGTGAAACACCTTTGGGTTGCCGGCAAGCCATTGCTCGACGACCGGCAATTGACCCGCATGGATGAACAACAGTTGACCGCCACGGCCATTGCCTGGGGCCAACGCATCAGCGGGCACAGCGAATAACGACGCGGCTGAAGCCTTGGGTTCAGCCGCGACACACCGACTTATCAGATTCAGAGGATTCACCATGAGCAACGTCGACCACGCCGAAATCGCCAAGTTTGAAGCCCTTGCCCATCGCTGGTGGGACCGCGAGAGCGAATTCAAGCCCTTGCACGACATCAACCCACTGCGGGTCAACTGGATTGACGAGCGCGTCAACCTGGCCGGCAAGAAAGTGCTGGACGTCGGTTGCGGCGGCGGCATCCTCAGCGAAGCCATGGCCCAGCGCGGCGCCACCGTGATGGGCATCGACATGGGCGAAGCGCCGCTGGCCGTAGCCCAGTTGCACCAGCTCGAATCCGGCGTGAGCGTGGAATACCGCCAGATCACTGCCGAAGCCCTGGCCGAGGAAATGCCCGAACAGTTCGACGTGGTCACCTGCCTGGAAATGCTCGAACACGTGCCGGACCCGTCCTCGGTGATCCGTGCGTGCTTCCGTATGGTCAAGCCCGGCGGCCAGGTGTTCTTCTCCACCATCAACCGCAACCCCAAGGCCTACCTGTTCGCGATCATCGGCGCTGAATACATCATGAAGCTGCTGCCGCGCGGCACCCATGATTTCAAGAAATTCATCCGCCCTTCCGAGCTGGGTGCGTGGAGCCGCCAAGCCGGGCTGACCGTCAAGGACATCATCGGCCTGACCTACAACCCGCTGACCAAGCACTACAAGCTGGCCAACGATGTTGACGTCAACTACATGATCCAGACCCTGCGCGAGGAGTAAGCCTGTGAAGTTGCGAGCGGTTCTCTTCGACATGGACGGTACCCTGCTGGACACCGCGCCGGACTTTATCGCCATCTGCCAGGCCATGCGCGCCGACCGTGGCCTGGCGCCGATCAACCCGCAGCACATCCGCGATGAAATTTCCGGTGGTGCGCGGGCGATGGTCGCGGTGACCTTCTCGATGGACCCGGAGTCGCCGGGTTTTGAGGAACTGCGCCAGGAATTCCTGGAGCGTTACCTCAAGGATTGCGCAGTCCACAGCAAGCTGTTCGACGGCATGGCCGAGCTGCTGGAAGACATCGAGAAAGCCAAGTTGATCTGGGGTGTGGTCACCAACAAGCCGGTGCGCTTTGCCGAACCGATCATGCAACGGCTGGGCCTGGCCGAGCGTTCGGCCGTGCTGATCTGCCCGGACCACGTGAAAAACAGCAAGCCGGACCCGGAGCCGATGATTCTGGCGTGCAAGATGCTCGACCTGGACCCGGCCAGCGTGCTGTTCGTGGGCGATGACCTGCGCGACATCGAATCCGGCCGCGATGCTGGTACGCGCACGGCGGCGGTCACTTATGGCTATATCCACCCGGACGACAACCCCCGCCACTGGGGCGCGGATGTGGTGGTGGATCACCCGCTGGAATTGCGCAAGGTGCTGGATAAAGCCCTGTGCAGTTGCTGATGGCTCACTGACTTTACTGACCGATGGAGATCCAAATGTGGGAGCGGGCTTGCTCGCGAATGCGGTGTTTCAGTATCTGATTCAGTGACTGGCACACCGCATTCGCGAGCAAGCCCGCTCCCACAGGGAAATTCAGCGTTTTCAAATCTGAGGTTGTTTATGTTTGATTACTCTGCACCGCCAGAACTGCTCAAAGGCCGGATCATCCTGGTAACCGGCGCCGGTCGCGGGATTGGCGCGGCAGCGGCGAAGACCTATGCCGCCCATGGCGCCACCGTGCTGTTGCTGGGCAAGACCGAAGCCAACCTGGCCCAGGTGTATGACGAGATCGAAGCCGCCGGCCACCCACAGCCGGTGGTGATCCCGTTCAACCTGGAGACCGCCCTGCCCCATCAATACGATGAGCTGGCAGCGATGATCGAAAAGGCATTCGGCCACCTCGACGGTTTGTTGCACAACGCCTCGATCATCGGCCCGCGCACGCCCATCGAGCAGTTGTCCGGCGAGAACTTCATGCGGGTGATGCACGTCAACGTCAACGCGATGTTCATGCTGACCAGCACTTTACTGCCGTTGCTCAAGCTGTCCCAGGATGCGTCGGTGGTATTCACCTCCAGCAGCGTCGGGCGCAAGGGCCGTGCTTATTGGGGTGCCTATGGCGTGTCCAAGTTCGCCACCGAGGGGCTGATGCAAACCCTGGCCGATGAACTGGAAGATGTGGCCGCAGTGCGCGCCAACAGCATCAACCCGGGCGGCACCCGCACCAGCATGCGCGCCCAGGCGTACCCAGGGGAAAACCCGATGGAAAGGCCGGCACCGGAAGAGATCATGCCGGTGTACCTGTACCTGATGGGGCCGGACAGTGCGGGCATCAATGGCCAGGCCTTCGATGCGCAGTAAGCCCTGACACACCGCAAAACAAAGGTGGGAGCTGGCTTGCCTGCGATAGCATCACCGCGGTGTCACTGAAGCACCGAGGTGTCTGTA
Source organism: Pseudomonas sp. BTN1 (assembly GCF_001907715.1). NCBI lineage: Bacteria > Pseudomonadati > Pseudomonadota > Gammaproteobacteria > Pseudomonadales > Pseudomonadaceae > Pseudomonas > Pseudomonas sp. BTN1. The sequence continues at coordinate 58,619 of NZ_MPBM01000029.1, forward strand.
TCGCAGGCAAGCCAGCTCCCACATTGCTTTGTGGTGTACTCAAATACTCAGTTTTTGACCACTTCCTCAAGGGTGAAGCGCCCCAACGGGTTCTGCAGGAAGTTGCTTACGTTCTTGCGTGAGATATTGATGTAGGGGCTGTAGTACAGGTCAATCCAGTTCACATCCTGTTTGGCCAGTTTCTGCAACTCCACATACATTTGCTCACGCTTGGCCGGGTCTGCCTCGATCCGCGCAGCCGCCACCAAGGCCTTGACCTGGTCGTTCTTGTAGCGGGTCATATAGTTCTGGTTGGTGTCGTGGCCCAGCACGAAGGTGGTTTTCTGGTCGGGGTCGAGGATGTCGTTGGTCCAGTACATCACCGAAATATCGTACTCACCGTCCACCAGCATCTGCCAGCTTTGGGTGGGGTCGACTTTTTGCAGGTTGGCGGTCACACCGACCTTGGCCAGCTGGTCTTTGATGATCACCGCGATCTGCTCGTCGGCCTCATTGCCGGCGTTGACCACGTAGTTGAGCTTCAAATCCTGGGCACCTGCAGCGGCCAGCAGCTTCTTGGCTTCGGCCGGGTCGTACGGGCGTTGCAGGTTGTTGGCGTAGTGGTACAGCGAGCCCTTTGGAATGTAGGAATAAGCCACGGTGCCTTGACCGTAAGTGACGGCTTTGACCAGCGATTGCTTGTCGATGGCCATGTCCAGGGCCTGGCGCACTTGCGGCTTCGCCAACAAGCCGTGCTCGTGGTTGATCAACAGGTGATCTTCACGAGTGGACGGGTCGGCGTGGATCACCACGTTCTGGTCTTTCTTCAGCTCTTCCACGCGGGAGAACGGTACAAAGATCGCCGTGTCGAGTTCGTTGTTCTGCACCATGCGCATGCGCGTGTTGTCATCGGTCACCGACACCCATTCCACGCCGTCCAGGCTCACGCTGCCGGCCTGCCAGAAATTCGGGTTTTTCTTCAGGATCACGCGGTCGCCCTTGCGCCACTCGTCCACGGTAAACGCGCCGGAGGTCACCGGGTTTTCCGAGTAGGCGTCTTCGCCCATCTTGGTCATGGCTTTTTCCGACAGGATCGACACCGTTGGCGACGCCAGTTGCGAGAGAAAGGCCACCGCCGGGGTTTTCAAGGTGACCACCAGGGTCTTGGCATCGCTGGCCGTGGCGGTGTTGATCAGGCTGAACGGGTCGCTCCACAAGGAGGCCTTGTTGTCGCGAATGCGCAGCAGGCTGAATGCGGCGTCGGCGGCAGTGATCGGCGAGCCGTCAGAGAACTTCGCCTCGCGCAGCTTGAAGGTGTAGGTCAGGCCATCCTTGGAAATGTCCCAGCTTTCGGCCAGGCCCGGTTCCATCTTGGTGCCCAGGTTATCCACGCGCACCAGGGTGTCGTAGACGTTGGCAAATACCCAGGTGTCGCGGTTTTGCGCGCTTTTGATCGGGTCGAAGGTGGTGCTGTCTTCACGGCAGCCGATGGTGAGCACACCGGCGGCCTGTGCCAGGCCGGCGGTCAGCGACCAGGCCGTGAGGGTAGCGGCGGCGAGCAATTTCAAGTGGCGCGAGTGCATATCACAACTCCTTGTTAATGAATGGCAGAAGGTCAAAGCAAAGGGTCTTCAAGCACGCAACTGTACCGATGCTCGTGCAGGAAATGGGTGGGAGGCAATACCGAGGAACACTTGGCTTGCGCATACCGGCAACGCGGGTGAAAGGCACAACCAGTCGGCAGATTCAGCGGGCTCGGCGGTTCGCCGGGCAATGGCTGCGCAGGCAATGGCCGGTGCGGATCGATCTCCGGGATGGCCTGGATCAGCGCCGCCGTATACGGGTGACGCGGCGCGGTGAACACCGCTTCCACCGGGCCTTCCTCGACGATCTTGCCCAGGTACATCACCGCCACGCGGTCGCACAGGCGTCGCACGATGGCCAGGTCATGGGCGATAAACAGGATCGCCAGGTTCATGCGCTGTTGCAGTTCCAGCAGCAGGTTGATGATCTGGCCCTGGATCGACACATCCAGCGCCGCCACACATTCATCGGCAATGATCAGGCGCGGCTCCACCGCCAGCGCCCGGGCGATACCCACGCGCTGGCACTGGCCGCCACTGAGGGAGCCGGGCTTGCGTGAAGCCAGCTCAGGACGCAAGCCGACCAGTTCGAGCAACTCATTCACACGCTCAGGAATCTGCTGCGCCGCCACCTTACGCTGCACACGCAGTACCTCGGCGAGGGTTTCGCCAATGCTGTGCCGTGGATTGAGCGCGGCGTAGGGGTCCTGGAAAATCATCGCGGTTTCATGCCGCAGTCGGGCAATGTCGATGGCGCTGCCATGGGCCATGTCGATACCGTCGAACAACACCTGCCCGGCGCTGATCGGGTTGAGGTGCAGAATTGCCCGGCCCAGGGTGCTCTTGCCACTGCCGGACTCGCCCACCAAACCCAGGGTTTCACCGGCGGCGAGGTTCAGCGACACCCCGTTCACCGCCCTCACCCACTGGCGGTTGAGGCCCAGCAGGCCGCTGCCGGACGCGGCAAAGCGCACTTCCAGATCCTTGACCTGTAACAAGCTCATGGGCGCGCTCCCAACGGGTAGTGACAGGCCACGCGTGCGCCCTGGGGCAGCAACTCGGTGCACAAGGCGCCTGCCTGCGGGCAGCGCGGGTGGAAGCGGCAGCCGTCGGGCAATGCATCGAGCAACGGCGGCTGGCCAGCAATGGTGCGCAACAACGCATGCCCGCTGCTGTGGGCCGGCTGGCAGTCGATCAGGCCTGCGGTATACGGATGTTGCGGTTGGGCCAGCAGTTCGTATTTGCTGCCGTGCTCGCACAGGCGCCCGGCGTACATCACGGCGATGGCATCGCAGGTTTGCGCCACCACGCCCAGGTCATGGGTGATCATGATGATCGACAGGCCACGCTGGTCGCGCAGGTCGAGCAACAGCCGCAGGATTTGCGCCTGCACCGTCACATCCAGGGCCGTGGTCGGTTCGTCGGCGATCAACACCTTCGGGTTGCAGCCCAGGGCCACGGCGATCATTGCGCGCTGGCGCATGCCGCCGGAAAACTCATGGGGGTAGTTGTCGACCCGGGCCTGCGGATCGGGAATCCCGACCTGACGCAATACCTCGATCGCCTGCAAGCGCGCGTCTTTTTTCGACGCACCTTGATGCAGGCGGATGCCCTCGGCGATCTGCTCACCGATACGCATCAGCGGGTCCAGGTGGCTGCTGGGGTTCTGGAAGACCATGCCCAACTGCCCGCCGCGCACGGCGCGCATACCGGCATCATCCAGTGCCAACAGGTCCTGGCCGGCCAACTGCACCGCGCCGCCCTGCACCCGCAGGTTGGGCGATGGCAACAGACGCATCAGGCCGCGACAGGCCATGGTCTTGCCCGAACCGCTCTCGCCCACCAGGCCGAGGATTTCACCCTCGGCCAGGTCGAAAGACACCCGGTCCACCAAGGTGACCTCACGCCCGGTGTTGCTGGCGATCACACTGAGGTCGCGCACCTTCAGCAGGCTCATGAGCGCTCCCCCAATACCTGTGCAACACCATCGGCCAACAGGCTGAAGCCCATGGCCAAGGTCACGATGGCCAGGCCCGGAAAGGTGCAGATCCACCAGGCGGTGGTGATAAAGGCTTGCCCCTCGGCCACCATCGTCCCCCATTCGGCGGTCGGTGGTTGCACCCCCAGGCCCAGGTAGCTGACGGCGGCGCCGTTGAGCAGCACCAGCACCGCGTCGGACATGGAAAACACGATGGAGCCAAACAGCGCATTGGGCAGCAAATGCCGGAACAGAATGCGTCCATGGCCAAAGCCCAGGCTCTTGGCGGCCAGGGCGAACTCGCTTTCCTTGAGCACCAGGATCTGCGAGCGAATCAGGCGCGCATACGACACCCAGCCCACGAGCGCCATGGCGATGTAAAAACTCTGTAAGCCCGGCCCGAGGATGGCCATGATCGCCAGCATCAGCACCAGGAACGGGAACGCCAGCACCACGTCGATCACACGCATGCAGACACTGTCGAAACGCCCGCCGATATAACCCGAGACCGCACCGATAAAGGTGCCAATGATGAAAGGGAAGATCACCCCGATAACCGCCAACTGCAGGTCGATGCGCGCACCCCAGATCACCCTCGACAGGATGTCCCTGCCGTAATTGTCCGTACCCAACGGATGGGCAAGGCTGGGGGCCAGCAAACTCATGCCGGTGTCCTGCGCGATGGGGTCATAGGGCGCGATCCACGGCGCAAACAGCGCCAGGGCCAACCACGCGAACAGGATCAACAACCCCCATGCGGCGGTCAGTCGGCCATTGCGAAAACCAAAGCGCAGGCGCAAGCGCCATGGGGCAATCAGGGGGCGACTGCTCATTGCATCTTCACCCGTGGGTCAAGGGCCACTGTCACCAGGTCAGCCATGAAGTTGACCACCACCGTGGCACAGGCCAGCACCATCGCCACGCCCTGCACCACCATGTAGTCACGGGTGAAAATGCCGCGCACTAGCAACTGGCCGATGCCTGGAATCGCGAACAGGCTTTCGATGACTACCGTGCCGCTGATCAGCCAACCGATGTTGACCGCCAGCAGGTTGACCGCCGGCACCAGAGCGTTGGGCAGCACATGCCGGCGAAACACCGCGCCTTCCGACAGCCCGCGTGCGCGTGCGGCGGTGACGTGATCCGCCTGCAATTCCATCAACATGCTCGCCCGCAGGTTACGCACCAGCACCGCCGACAGCGCCAGGGCGATGGTCAGGCACGGCAAGAGCATGTGGTGCGCCTTGTCCAGCCAGGTGCGCCCGTAACCGGACACCGGGAACAAGCCCCATTTCACGCTGAGCAGCAGGATCAGCATCAACCCCAGCCAGAACGCCGGCATGCCCAGGCCGACCGTGGTGAACACGCGGATCAGCTTGTCTGCCCAACGGCCTTGCTGGCGCGCCGCAATCGTTGCCAGTGGCACCGCTATCAACAACGCGAGCACCACGCTGCCCAGCACCAGCACCAGGGTCGGCTCGATCCGGGTGACGATCAGCTTCAGGGCGTCGACCTTGTAGAGCAGCGATTGGCCGAGGTCGCCCTTGAGCAGGTTTTTCAGGAAGTAAAAGTATTGCAACCACAAAGGCTGGTCGAGGCCGAACTGGGCGCGGATCTTCAGCAGCGCATCCGGCGTGCTGCGCGAACCCAGCAAGGCGCGCGCCGGGTCGCCAGGAATCGAGCGCACCAACACGAAGGTGATCAGGCTGATGCCCAGCAGCACCGGCAGCAATTGCAGGGGCCGGGACAACACAAAACGGTAGCGCGCCAGGTTCATGCGTCAGTCTCGGTGGCGAGCGAGGAAGTCCAGCAGCACCGGGAAGTACGCCTGCGGCTCCTCGTAAAACGGCATATGACTGCTGTTGGGGAACACATGCAACTCGGCGTGGGGTGCTGCTAGTTTCATGCGCATTGCGCAAGCGGGGGTAAGTTCGTCGTGCTGGCCGGTGGTGATCAGGATCGGCATGTTGAACTCGGCCATTTCCTTGAGGCGGTTCCAGTCCTTGAGGTTGCCGATATAGAGGAACTCGTTGGGGCCTTGCATGGTTTCGTACGGCCCCATGTTCCAGTCGCCCAGGGAGCGCTTGACCGGCTCCGGCCATTCGTCGAGCCGGCACACGTGGCGGTAGTTGAGCAAGGTGATGGCGGCCTGGTACTGCGGGTGGTCGAGGGTGCCCATGGCTTCGTGGCGTTGCATCATGGCCACGGTTTCGCTGCCCAGGGCGCCGCGCAGGCGCTCCAGCTCCTGGGACAGGTGGGGAATGTCGCCGACGGTGTTTTCCAGGATCAGGCTTTTGAGCGCACCGGGATAATGCACGGCATATTCGATCCCCAGCCAACCGCCCCAGGAGTGCCCGAGCAAATGCACGCGGCCCAGGCCCAGCGCCTGGCGCACGGTCTCGACTTCTTCGACATAACGGCGGATTTCCCACAGTGCGGCATCGGTCGGTCTGGCTGATGCGCCTGTGCCAAGCTGGTCGAATGCAACCACTCGCAGGTTATGTGCTTTGAGCCAGCCATGGGCGTCGCGCAGATAGTCACACGGCAGGCCCGGCCCGCCGTTGAGACACAGCAGCACCTCATCGCCTTCGCCAAAGCTGTAGACCACGAGGTTATGGCCGTCGACTTGCACGTTGTACTGCTGGTCGGGGGCAATTTCACGCCACATGCATACATTCCTTGTGTTGTATCGGCCTGGCGGGTAGCGGCCGTTTATCAGGTCAACACTACCGAGGATGCCGTGCGTCCATAACCTAGTATTTCTTATAGGTTTGGCCTGGCAGTCCTTCGCCGGGGCGTGGCATTCTACTTGCAGCAAGTCGAGATTCAAATGAATTCGGGAGCAGAACGGATGCTGGCCAAGCTGACCGCCTTCAATAATCGCCTCATACCGGGCAGGAGCCTGGATGAACAGATGGACAATACGTTTATCCTGGCCCAACAACTGGGCTTCGATGCGCTGGTGTATGACTACAGCCCGGTGCCCATCGATCTCAACGGCGCACTGATCACGCCTTCGCTGTTGCAACTGCGCAACACACCGGCCGACTGGCACGCCTTATGGTGCAGCGAAGGGTTTTACCAGATCGACCCGGTGCAACACCTGGCATTGAGTTCGGTATCACCGTTTGTCTGGTCCTATGAGGCCAAGACTGAGACCGCCCTGCAAAAGATCATCGACCCGTGCCACGCTCCCGTTTCCTCCTACCTGCATGAACGCCAGCTGACCTGCGGCGTCAGTGTGCCGATTCATCTGCCCAAGGGCGGTTTTGCCTCGCTCACCGGCTTACGCACCGGCAAGGCGCGCACGGTATTGAAGGACGCCCAACATACGCTGGCCGATTTCAGCCTGATTACCCATGCCCTCCAGGAAGCGGCGTACCCGCTGTTCAGCAAGGAGGTGCGGGCTTATCCGCACATCCGCCTGACCAAGCGCGAGCGCGAATGCCTGAAATGGGCGGCAGAAGGCCTTACCGCCGCTGAAATCGCCACGCAATTGAGCCGCTCCCTGGCAGTGGTCACCCTGCACCTGGCCTCGGCCATGCACAAACTGGGGGCCAAAAACCGTGTTCAAGCGGTGGTTCGAGCCACCCATTACCGCTTGCTGGAAGATTGAGCTTTCGGCAAAAACCTATCTGTTTTGCTAGTTACCTAAACTTTTTGTTCAGACTATCGTAACCCTGATCCTTTTTTTCAGAGCAGGGTACGAAATGGAATTCATCGAAAAAGTTCGCGAAGGCTACGCGCCCTTTGGCGCCTATCAGACCTGGTATCGCGTCACGGGCGACCTGAGCACAGGCCGCACGCCCTTGGTGATCATCCATGGCGGCCCGGGCTGCACCCACGATTACGTCGACGCCTTCAAGGACGTCGCCGCCAGCGGCCACGCAGTCATCCATTACGACCAGTTGGGCAACGGCCGCTCCACGCATTTGCCGGAAAAAGATCCGTCGTTCTGGACCATCGGCCTGTTCCTCGACGAGTTGAACAACCTGCTGGACCACCTGCAAATCAGTGAGAACTACGCGATCCTGGGGCAATCCTGGGGCGGCATGCTCGGCAGCGAACACGCGATCTTGCAACCCAAAGGCCTGCGCGCGTTTATCCCTGCCAACTCGCCCACCTGCATGCGCACCTGGGTCAGCGAAGCCAATCGCCTGCGTAAGCTGTTGCCTGAAGGCGTGCACGAAACCCTGCTCAAGCACGAGCAGGCCGGCACCTACCAAGACCCGCAATACCTGGCGGCCTCACGAATTTTCTATGACCAGCATGTGTGCCGGGTCAACCCGTGGCCCGAAGAAGTGGCACGCACCTTCGCCCAGGTGGATGCCGACCCGACGGTGTACCACGCCATGAGCGGCCCGACCGAATTCCACGTGATCGGCAGTTTGAAGGACTGGAACGTGATCGGACGCCTGTCAGCCATCAAGGTGCCAACCCTGGTGATTTCCGGTCGACATGACGAAGCCACACCGTTGGTGGTCAAGCCTTTCCTGGATGAGATAGCGGACGTGCGCTGGGCACTGTTTGAAGACTCCAGCCACATGCCCCATGTGGAAGAACGCCAGGCATGCATGGGGACGGTGGTGAAGTTTCTGGATGAGGCGTGTTCGTTGCCGCACAAAGCCCTCAAGGCCGGCTGAAATCCGCCCTCTGTAGGAGCGAGCTTGCTCGCGAAAAACTCATCGACGCCGTGTTTATTCAGGAAGCACGCGTCATCGTTGACGTTTTTCGCGAGCAAGCTCGCTCCTACCTGTTTAAACCTCAGTGGTTTCGGGTTTTGCGGCTTTCTTTGAGGTATCTGCTACCAAGGGAATTTCCTTGCCCTCGGCATCAAACAACTTCCCACCCCGGTAGTAATCACCGTCACGCAACGCAGCCACGTCGCGAAAGCACAAGCTGCGCTCAGTCCCCGCCACAAACACTGACTGCTGGTCCGAGTTGCCGGCGGTGAAGTGGTTGAATGCCAGGTTCAGCAATATCGCCATGATTGCCGACGAGCTGATGCCCGAGTGGAAGATGGTCGCGAACCAGCTTGGAAACTGATCGTAGAAGCTGGGCGCGGCGATGGGGATCATGCCGAAGCCGATGGATGTGGCGACGATGATCAGGTTCATGTTGTTGCGGTAATCCACCTTGGATAGCGTGCGAATCCCGCTGGCCGCCACCGTGCCGAACAATACAATCCCGGCGCCGCCCAACACGGAGGTGGGCACGGCCGCGATCACCCGGCCCATGAATGGCAGCAGGCCGAGCACCACTAGGAATACCCCGCCAGTGGCCACCACAAACCGACTCTTGACCCCGGTCACCGCCACCAGGCCGACGTTCTGAGCGAATGCGCTCTGGGTAAACGAACCGAAGATCGGCGCGAACATGCTCGACAGCATGTCGGCGCGCAGGCCGTTGCCCAGGCGCTTGGAGTCCACTTTGGTGTCGATGATCTCGCCCACCGCCAGGATATCCGCTGACGTTTCCACCAGCGTCACCATCACCACGATGCACATGGAAATAATCGCCGCCACATGGAAGGTGGGCATGCCGAAGTGAAATGGCGTGGGGAAACCGAACATCGGCCCCTGCATGACGCCAGAGAAGTCCGCCATGCCAAGCAGCACCGCGATCACCGTGCCGATCACCATGGCCAGCAGGATCGACAGGCGCGAGATGGTTGCGCTGCCGATCTTGCTCAGTAGCAGCACCAGCACCAGAGTCAGCGCGGCCAGGCCGATGTTGGACATGCTGCCAAAATCCGCCGCCCGGCTGTTGCCACCCATGGCCCAGCGCGCCGCTACGGGCATCAGGGTCAGGCCGATGGTGGTAATCACAATGCCCGTCACCAACGGTGGAAAAAACTTGGTGATCCTTGAGAACACCGGGGTAATCAACAAACCGATAAAGGACGCGGCCATCACCGCCCCGAGAATCGCTGGCACACCACCGGCACCGTCGCTGCCGACAATCGCCACCATGGTCGCCACACCCGCGAACGACACGCCCTGCACCAGCGGCAACTGACAGCCGAAGAACGGCAGGCCCAGGGTTTGCAACAGCGTGGCCAGGCCACCGGCAAACAGCGATGCAGCGATCAGCAGACCGATATCCGCCGGCGACAACCCGGCTGCCTGGCCGACGATCAACGGCACGGCGACGATGCCGCCATACATGGTGAGCACATGCTGCAGGCCGTAAGCCATGTTGGCGGCGACGCCCAGATTTTCATCTTCGGGCCGCTGCGGTGACGCCTTCGGGATAGTCATGGTGAGGGGTTCTCTGTTTTTGTTGTGCGCTCACTGTATGCAATGTTAAGACTCTATGTCCATAGAGTTGTATACAATCAATCGAACAAGATACCCTCCAACGGCGTTACAAAAACAATCCGGCCGTCACGAGCCAGAACGCTAAAGGACAAAAAGAATGAAAAAGGCACTACAGGGCGCCACCGTCGCATTGACCCTTCTCGGCGGCGGGGAGGCCGTTGCGGTGGAATGGATGAACAACAGCGTCGGGTTTCGCTACGGGCAGCACTTCACCAACCCGAACAACCCCGACGACTTCAGCAAGCGCATCTACAGTTTTACCCACGCCAGCGGCTACCGTTACGGCAGCAACTTCCTCAACCTCGACGTATTCCTGTCCGACAGCAGCGACCCGCGCAAAGGCACCGACCACGGGGGCAGCGAGGTGTACGCCGTGTACCGGCATCAGCTGTATGCCTCACGCGTGTTCGACTTGCCGCCGGGCACGGGGCTGATCAGGGATTACGCGCTGACCCTGGGCTTCGACGCCAACCGCAACAACAACTTCGCTTCCGCCAAGAAGCGCGCCCTGGTGATTGGCCCTACGTTGAAGTTCAACACTGTCGGCGTGCTGGACCTGAGCCTGATGTACTACAAGGAAAAGAACCACACCGGCATTCCCGGCGCGCAAGAGTCGAACCACACCTTCGACGCTACCTACATGCTCAACCTGACCTGGATGCGACCGTTCGAGGTGGGCAACCATGCGGCGAAATTCCAGGGGTTCATTAACTACGTCGGAGAAAAAGGCGAGGACTACCATGGCCGCGATACCGCACCGGAAGCGCTGATGCGTACGGCGCTGATGGTGGCGGTGCGACCGGGTAAAAGCGTCAAGCCGAACTTGTACCTGGGGGTGGGGTATGAGTACTGGCATAACAAATTCGGCGTGGACGGTGGGCGTGGCAGCCGCACCTCAACGCCGACGCTGAACATGGAAGTGACGTTCTGACTGAAGAAACGCAAAACAATGTGGGAGCTGGCTTGCCTGCGATAGCGGTCTGTCAGTTAGCCCATCTGGCACTGACACACCGCTATCGCAGGCAAGCCAGCTCCCACACTTTGATCGTATTGTCAGCTCAGGCGTTGGCCAGTTCGGAAGAGTTGCCCTTCGGCCGTGCCAACCAATACCCCAACACCGCCAGCGGCGCGGTCGCCAGCATCACAATCACCGTGATCAACAGCGGTTGCTCGATCATCGACGACACCAACAGGCTGGCCAGGAAGCACAGGCCCAGTTGCAGGGTGTTTTGCAGGGCCGCCGCCTTGCCGGAATTTTCAGCAAAGGGCATCAGCGCATTCGCCACCACAATCGGGTAGCTGGCGCCGTTGCACAGCGCCATCAGGCAGAATGGGATCAACAAGGTGGTCAGGGTCGGCACACTCAAGGTGGCCACCAGGTACAACGCCACCATGCTCAAGCAATAGGCGACCAGCAACCACGGCAGCAGGGTTTTACCCGGCAGGCGCTGCAAGGCGCTGCGGCAACTGTAGCCGCCAACGAGAAACGCCAGGGTCGGCAGTACGTAGCTGAGGCCGATGTCATTCGGGCTGTAGCCCATGCCACCGAGGATGAACGGCGAGGCGGTCAGCCAAGCGAAGAAGCTGGCCGAACAGGCGGCGAAGATCATTACATTGCCGGTAAACACCCGCGAGGTGAGCAATTGCCCATAGCCCAGGCGCACCGGGCTGCCCTTGTGCTCCGAACGCTTGGGCACGTTGCGCAGGAATAACGTCGGCAACAACAGCAGCAACGACACCACCAGCAACACGCCGAAGATCGCCTGCCAACCAAAGTGATTCAGCACCATGGCACCCAACAGCGGAGCCAGGGCCGGAGACAGCGACATCAACGGCATGATGCTGGCGAAGACGCGGTGGGCCTTGTCGGCCGGGTAGCGATCAATCACCAAGGCCTGCCAACTGACGGCGGCGGCACACACGCCAATCGCCTGCATAAAGCGCAGGGCCAGCAGTTGCGGCGCGCTCTGAACCCAGAACATGCCCAGGCAACCGAGCACAAACAGGCTCAGGCCCGCGATCAGAATCGGTTTGCGCCCTAGGCGGTCCGAGAGCGGCCCCCACAGCAACTGCCCCAGCGCAAAGCCGGCAAGAAAAATACTCAAGCTGGCGCCCACCGCGCCAGCACCAATGTTCAACTGCTCGCCCATGGCGCCAAACGCCGGCAAGTACATGTCCATGGCCAGATAACCGAGCATGCTCAGCCCCGCCAGATACCAGGTAAAACCAAAAGAATTTTTCATCGATGCCTTGTAGAGACTGCCATCAAACTATTTGCTGACTGGCGCCCATTATGAAGCTGACAATATCTGTGTGAAGCGATAATAATTGGACACTCTCATCAATAATTTTGAAGGCAGCGCTTATGTGGTCGGAATATTCCCTGGATGTGGTCGACGCCGTTGCCCGTCACGGCAGCTTCAGCGCCGCCGCCCAGGAACTGCACCGCGTACCGTCGGCCATCAGCTACACGGTGCGCCAGCTTGAAGAATGGCTGGCCGTGCCGCTGTTTGTGCGCAGGCATCGCGACGTAGAACTGACCCCCGCCGGCCGTTTGTTTATCGACGAAGCCCGCGGCGTGATGAAAAAAATGCTCGGCACCCGGCGCCTGTGTCAGCAGGTGGCCAATGGTTGGAGCGGGCAGTTGAAGGTGGCCGTGGACTCCATCGTCAAACCCCAGCGCTGCCGGCAGTTGGTGCTCGACTTTTATCGGCAGTTTCCCGAAGTGGAATTGCTGCTCGAATACGAGGTGTACAACGGCGTGTGGGATGCGCTGGCGGATGAACGCACCGACATCGTGATCGGCGCCACCAGCGCGGTGCCAGTGGCCAGCCACTTCAGCTTCCGCGACATGGGCCTGTTGAACTGGCTGTGCGTGGTCAGCGCCCGGCACCCCTTAGCTGCGGTGGAAGGTTTACTCAGTGATGACCAACTGCGCCCCTTTGCCTCGCTGTGCATGACCGACACCTCACGCAACCTGCCCAAGCGCGACACCTGGACCCTGGATAACCAGCGCCGCCTGGTGGTGCCCAACTGGGCGTCGGCTCTGGATTGCCTGCGCGATGGCCTGTGTGTAGGGATGGCACCGGCCCATCAGGTATTGCCATGGATCGAGCGCGGGGACTTGGTCGCGCTGCAGTTGAGCCGGCCATTTCCGGCCAGCCCGTCGTGTGTGGCGTGGGCGCAGAACAAACTGTCGCCGGCCATGGCGTGGTTGCTGGAATACTTGGGCGATACGGAGACCATGAACCAGGAATGGCTGAATGGCCCCTCCCTCTGATCTGATCGTTCCCACGCTCCGCGTGGGAGTGCTGCCCTGGACGCTCCGCGTCCGCTCTTAAGGCGTGACGCAGAGCGTCACAGGAGGCGTTACCACGCAGAGCGTGGGAACGAGCATCGCCCCCTTCCGCACTTTTTCAGTCCAATAGGCGGGTGATGGCTCGCACGATCATTTCTACTTCCTTGCCTTGCAACGTCAGCGGCGGCAACAGCCGAATGATCTTGCCCCGCGTGACGTTGATCAACAGCCCATGCTCCTGCGCCGCCCGTTGGGCCAGGTCACGGTAAGGGCTTGCCAGTTCAATGCCGATCATCAAGCCCTTGCCACGAATCGCCCGCACCTGCGGATGGTCCTCCAACTCCATGCGTAAACGCGCCAGCAAGTGTTCGCCCTGGCGTGCGGCGTTTTCCAGCAAGCCTTGCTCCTGGATAATCTCCAGCACCGTACACCCGACGCGACACGCCAGCGGGTTGCCACCAAAGGTGCTGCCATGGCTGCCGGGGGTGAACAGCTCAGCGACGCCAGCGCGGGCCAGGCAGGCACCGATGGGCACGCCATTTCCCAGGCCTTTGGCGAGGGTCATCACGTCCGGCACGATGCCTTCGTGCTGGAAGGCAAACCAGGTGCCGGTGCGCCCGATGCCGGTCTGGATTTCGTCGAGCATCATCAGCCAGCCGTGGCGCGTGCAGTGCTCGCGCAGGGTTTTGAGGTAGCCCGACGGCGCCACCAACACACCACTTTCACCCTGGATCGGTTCAAGCAGCACCGCCGCGATACGCGTGCCGAACTGTTCGGTGACCGCCTCCAGGGCCGCCATGTCGCCAAAGCCAACCTTGATGAAATCGCCGGGCAGGCGCTGGAACCCCAGGCGCACCGACGGCCCGTCGCTGGCGGCCATGGTGCCCAGTGTGCGGCCGTGGAAGGCGTTCTCCATCACCACCACCAGCGGCTGTTCAATGCCTTTTTTCCAGCCATGCAAACGCGCCAGCTTCAGCGCCGTCTCGTTGGCCTCGGCGCCGGAATTGTTGAAGAACGCGCGGTCCAGCCCGGACAGTTGGGCCAGGCGCCGGGCCAATTGTTGTTGCCAGTCGATGCTGTAGAGGTTGGAGGTGTGCAGCAGCAAGCCGGCCTGTTCGCTGATGGCGGCCACTAACCTGGGGTGGGAATGACCAACATTGGTCACCGCCACGCCGGCCACGGCGTCCAGGTATTCGCGGCCCTGTTGGTCCCACAGGCGCGTGCCCAGGCCGCGGGTGAAGCTCAGGGCCAGGGGTTGATAAGTGCTCATCAGGCAGGCGGCGGTCATGGTGGCGGCTCCAGTGCATCGTTGGGGTGGATCAAGTATGGTTAACCACCCTTGCTGGATAAACGCAGAATTGCTGCAATAACTTTAAACCAGGGCTTTATAATGGATCTTTTCCAGGCAATGGCGGTGTACGTGAAGGTCGTCGAGACCGGCAGCATGACCGCCGCCGCGCAGGAATGCGGGATTTCGACCACCATGGTGGGCAACCATCTGCGAGCGCTGGAACAACGGCTTGGCGTCAGCTTGCTCAAACGCACCACGCGCAAACAGAACCTCACCGAATTTGGCGGGCAGTATTATCAGCGCTGCCTGGAAGTGCTGGGGCTGGTGGCCGACTCCGAGCTACTGGCCGAGCAGGTCCACAGCGAAGCCCCCAAAGGCAGCCTGCGCATCACCGCCCCCCCGGTGTTCGGCACCGAACGCCTGGTGCCGGCCTTGAGTGAGTTTTCCCAGCGCTACCCCCTTATCGACCTGTACGTGGTGCTGAGCAATGAGCGCATGGACCTGGTCGACAGCGGTTTTGACGTGGCGATTCGTCTCGGCGAACTGGAAAGCTCCAGCCTGATCGCCCGGCCTCTGCAGGCCTATACCCTCACCCTTTGCGCCTCCCCTGCCTACCTGGCGCGACGCGGCACACCGCAAACCCCGGATGACCTGCAGCAGCATGACTGCCTGGCATTCGCCTACCCCGCGAACGACAACTGGCGCGACACCGATAAACTTTGGCGCATGACCGGCGATGAAGGTGGGGTGGAGGTGCCGGTGTCTGGCTCATTGACCATCAACAGCTCTCAAGGCTTGCGTCAGGCCGCCATCAACGGCATGGGCATCAGCATGTTGGCCGATGCCCTGGTGCAACCGGACCTGGAGAGCGGCAAGCTGGTGGCCTTGCTGACCACCTATAAACTGCCCAGCCGCCCCATGCACCTGATGTATCGCCAAGACCGCTATCGCCTGCCCAAGCTGCGGGCGTTCGTCGACTTTGTAATGGAGAAATGGGCGCGCTAGAACGCCACGCCCAACTCACGCAAACGCGCGGCGGTGCGCTCGGCCGATACGTGGTGAATGCCCTGCCAGCCCAACGCGATGGCGGCCTCGATATTGCCGGCGACGTCGTCGATAAACACCACTTCACTGGCCTGTATGTCTGGCAAGTGTTCACGCACCTGACTGAGGCTGGCGTGGTAGATCGCCGGGTCAGGCTTGATCAACTTCACCTCGCCAGACACCAGAATATTGCGAAAACGCTTCAGAAATGGATAGTTGGCCCGGGCGTAAGGGAAGGTTTCAGATGACCAGTTGGTGAGCCCGAACAGCGGCATCTCAACCTGATGCAACGCTTCGAGAATCGCCACGCCCTCGGGTAATTCAGCCCGCAGCATTTCGGGCCAGCGCTCGTAATAGGCCTGGATCAGGGTCGTGTGTTCGGGGTATTGGGCAACCAGGGTGCGGGTGGCTTCAGCCAGGGAGCGCCCGGCATCTTGCTCGGTGTTCCAGTCCTGGGTACAGATGGTGTCGAGGAACCACTGGCGCTCGACGTCGTCGGCAATCAGCTTGCGGTACAGGTGCTGCGGGCTCCAGTCGAACAGGACACCGCCGAAATCAAAAACTACTGCACGAATCGTCATCAGATCCTCCGTTAGCGTGGCTTGATAGCTGCTGGAGTCTGACAGATCTGAAAGAGGGAGGCGCCCGCCGAGATGTAAGAAGTGTCTGAAAAGACAGAGGGGAGGAGGCACGGCCAAATTGAGCGAACGCAATGCTCAAAGCAACGAAGATCAAATGTGGGAGCTGGCTTGCCGGCGAAAGCGGTAGTGCAGTCACAGATGCAGCGACTGACTCACCGCCTTCGCGGGCAAGCCCGCTCCCACATTTTTTACCGCGTTTTAAGCCTGGATCAGGCCGTTGATTTTGACGGTCGGGTTCACGTCCGCGTCGTAATCCACGCCGTCGACCTCAAAACCAAACAAGCGCAGGAACTCAGCCTTGTAACCGGCAAAATCGCTGATCTCGTTGACGTTGTCGTCGGTCACCTGGTTCCACAGCGCAGCCACGGCGTCCTGAACCTTGGGCTCCAGCTCGGCCAGGTCGGCACGCAGGCGGCCATCGGCGTCGAGTTTCGGCTCGCTGCCGTACAGGCTGTCCTTGAACAGGCCGTAGACCTGCTCGATGCAGCCTTCATGGGTGCCCTGCTCTTTCATCACCTTGAACAGCAGCGACAGGTACAGCGGCATGATCGGGATTGCCGAGCTGGCCTGGGTAACCACGGCCTTGAGCACCGACACACGGGCGTCGCCCTTGAGCGCAGCGAGGTTTTCGCGCAGGGTCAAAACTTTCTTGTCCAGGTCTTTCTTGGCTTCGCCGATGGAGCCGTTCCAGTAGATGTCCTGGGTCAGCTTCTCACCCAGGTAGGTGAACGCGGTGGTCTTGGCGCCTTCGGCCAATACATCGGCGTCACGCAGGGCGTCGATCCACAGCTGCCAGTCTTCGCCGCCCATGACCTTCACGGTACCGTCGATTTCTTCCTGGGTCGCAGGCTCAAGCGTGGTGTCGACCACCACGCCCTTGTCGGTGTTGATCCCGCGCAGGCTCACGGCCTTGCCGATTGGCTTGAGGGTGGAGGTGTGCACCACGCCTTGCGGGTCGGTACGGCGTGGGGCGGCCAGGCTGTAGACCACCAGGTCGATCTTGCCCAGGTCTTTCTTGATGGTTTCGATGGTCAGGCGCTTGATTTCGTCGGAGAACGCGTCGCCGTTGATGCTCTTGGCGTACAGGCCTTTTTCCACAGCAAACTTCTCGAACGCCGCGCTGTTGTACCAGCCGGCGGAGCTCAGCTTGCCTTCTTCGCCTTCTTTCTCAAAAAACACGCCCAGGGTGTCGGCGCCGCAGCCAAACGCAGCACTGATGCGCGCGGCCAGGCCGTAGCCGGTGGAGGCACCGAGGACCAGTACCTTTTTAGGGCCGCCCTCGATGACGCCGTTTTTGGTTACGTAGTCGATCTGCTCTTTGACGTTCGCTTCACAGCCAACAGGGTGAGCGGTCACACAGATAAAGCCACGAACCCGCGGTTTGATGATCATAAAAATTTCTGCCTCTTCCAAGGTGCCGAAGGCCAATAGTGGCCATTCAACTTCAATCGTACCGGTCTATGACGCCTGAAAAACCGAAGCGTCACGATAGTCGCAAATCTTCTGTTCTCAAAATTCAATCCACAAAACGTCGGAGCCTGCACGGTAACGGTTACAAATTGTGCAGTGGCTTCACAATTTCGCCCTATTTAAAAACGCCTGCCGGTGTCAGAAAGCCCTATGATGACGATATTGTTTCAATATATTTCGGCTTTGGAGCCTCGTTTCATGAGCAAAAATGCTGTCGGCAAAAAGCTGGTGTCCCTGGCGTGGGCGCTCGGCGTTCTGCTGTTGATCTATTGTTTCCCGCGCAGTTGCCTGGTGTTTCTGCTGTTGGTGGTGTGCTGCGGCGTTTATGACTTCCTGCGTAACGGCCTGTACGACCGCGACACCATCAAGAAGTATTTTATCGGCAACGGTCGTAATACCTGGGTGCTGGCACCGTTCAACACCCTGCTCGACCTGCTGAGCAGCCGCAACCGGCATGTCTATACCCTGCAAGACCTGCCGCCGGCCTGGCGCGAAGACCTGCAACAGGTGATCGACGACGCCATGGCCCGTAAGGATGAAATCATCAGCTACCTGGACGAACGCATGGCCGAGAAGAAACGCGGCATGTTGTTTTTCCAGTGGTACGGCCGCCCGATCGAAACCACCCTGGATATCCCGCAGCTGCGCAAGAAACTGCCGTTCGTGAAAACCATCGGCGTCTCGGTGTTCAACGAGAACCGCTCGACGTCGTTCCACTTCGGCCCCCTGCGCATGATGTTCCGTGTGCTCTACAACATGGCGCCGGCACCGCACCATGAGGGCGTGTATATCCAGGTGGGTAAGCACAAGCACTACTGGCACGACGACCCGCTGTTTATCTTCGATGACACGCTGATGCACGCCTCCTTCAACAAAAACGACGCCAAACGCTACTGCCTGTTTATTGATATTGTGCGCCCGACCCTGCTGCCCTCGGTGCTCAACGCCGTGATCGCAGGGTTTGCCGGCCTGGTCTTTACCCTGCGTCGGGTTTTCTACAAAAACTGGAAGCTGATTCAGTAAGTTCTGCGGCATGATGGTGTTGGACGGCATTTGCGCTAGGCCTTGCGCCTGAGGTAAATAACCGTCTCGTGCGACCTTAATTGGCGCTCACCCTTCTCAAGCCATCGCCCCCAAGCGGACGCGGTGGCTGTGCTTTCAAGGAATCAGAATGCCCCAACGTCAAGTCATCAACGCCTCCGTCAGCCCCAAGGGCAGCCTCGAAACCCTGTCCCAACGTGAAGTGCAGCAACTGAGCGAAGCCGGTACCGGCAGCATCTACACCCTGTTCCGCCAATGCGCCCTGGCGATTCTCAACACCGGCGCGCATATCGACAACGCCAAGACCATCCTCGACGCCTACAAAGACTTTGAAGTGCGTATTCACCAGCAAGACCGCGGCGTACGCCTGGAACTGCTCAACGCCCCGGCCGATGCCTTTGTCGATGGCGAGATGATCGCCAGCACCCGCGAGATGCTGTTCAGCGCCCTGCGTGACATCGTCTACACCGAGAACGAGCTGGACAGCCAGCGTATCGACCTGAGCAACTCCCAAGGCATCACCGACTACGTGTTCCACCTGCTGCGCAACGCCCGTACGCTGCGACCGGGTGTGGAGCCCAAGATCGTGGTGTGCTGGGGCGGCCATTCGATCAACACCGAAGAATACAAATACACCAAAAAAGTCGGGCACGAACTGGGCCTGCGCAGCCTCGACGTGTGCACCGGTTGCGGCCCAGGCGTGATGAAAGGCCCAATGAAGGGCGCGACCATTTCCCACGCCAAGCAACGCATCACCAATGGCCGTTACCTAGGCTTGACCGAGCCAGGCATCATCGCCGCCGAAGCGCCGAACCCCATCGTCAACGAGCTGGTGATTTTGCCGGACATCGAAAAACGCCTGGAAGCCTTCGTGCGTGTCGGCCACGGCATCATCATCTTCCCCGGCGGCGCCGGTACGGCCGAGGAGTTCCTGTACCTGCTGGGCATCCTCATGCACCCGGACAACCGCGACCTGCCGTTCCCGGTGGTGCTTACCGGGCCCAAACATGCCGCGCCTTACCTGGAACAATTGCACGCGTTCGTCGGTGCCACCCTGGGCGAAGCGGCGCAGAAGCATTACCAGATCATCATCGACGACCCGGCCGAAGTGGCCCGCCAGATGACCACCGGCCTCAAGGCGGTGAAGCAATTCCGCCGCGAGCGTAACGACGCGTTCCATTTCAACTGGCTGCTGAAGATCGACGAAGGCTTCCAGCGCCCGTTCGACCCCACCCACGAAAACATGGCCAGCCTGCAACTGAGCCACGCACTGCCGCCCCATGAATTGGCGGCCAACCTGCGCCGGGCGTTCTCGGGGATCGTGGCGGGTAACGTCAAGGACAAGGGTATTCGCCTGATCGAGGAGAACGGCCCGTATGAGATCCACGGCGACCCGGCGATCATGAAACCGTTGGATGAATTATTGAAGGCGTTCGTGGCCCAGCACCGCATGAAACTGCCGGGCGGCGCGGCGTATGTGCCGTGCTATCGCGTGGTGCAGTAAGCCAGCGGCGGTCGGTCATAGTTTGTATTCGTTTGGGACATAGCAACGCGTGTGAGGAACAAGAGTTCGGACTAGGGTTTTACTATTCCAACTCATTCACCTCAGCGAGCGACCTATGGACCAACGGATATTGTCCTCCGTCATTCCTTACCCTAAGGTAAGGAATATCACGATGGAGATCTTCACTATGGCCACCGCCACACTCACTTCAAAAGGGCAAATCACCATCCCTGTCCAGGTCAGGACAGCCCTGGGCCTGGAAACAGGCGACCGGGTGGAATTCGTCGAAATGGAAGACGGCAAGTTTTCCATGATTGCCGCCAGCAAAACCGTCAAGGACCTCAAGGGTTTGATCCGCAAGCCCGCCCATGCCGTGTCTATCGAAGACATGAACCGCGCCATCGCGGCCCAGGGAGCAAGCGCTGGATGATCGGCCTGGATACCAATGTGCTGGTGCGTTATGTGACCCAGGATGACCCGGTTCAATCCGCCAAGGCGTCCCAACTGATCGAATCGCTCACCGCCGCCTCACCAGGTTTTGTCAGCCTGGTGACGCTTACGGAACTGGTGTGGGTGTTGCAGTCCTGCTACCAGTCGGCCAAAAGCGATGTGGTAACGGTACTGGAGACCTTGCTGCACACACGGGAACTGACCGTCGAGCACGCCGATATCATCTGGCAGGCCCTGCGCAAGTTCACCGCAAGCAAAGCGGACTTTGCCGACTGCCTGATCGAACGCTGTGGCCATGCGGCCGGTTGCGAGTACACCGCCACGTTTGATCTGCACGCAGCCAAGGCAGCAGGGATGAAACGGCTCGGCTAGCTCGCTTTGTTTGTGTAGGAGCGAGCCTGCTCGCGAAAAACCAAACAGCACAAACCGTTGACGTGTTTCGCCAGGAAGCTCGCTCCTACAGAGGAAAGGGTGAGGAGGTTTGGTCAGCGAACCCAGCCGCCGATCTGCCAGTGGTAGCCATCATTACGCTGCACCCAATGCGGGTGTACATAACGATACCCCTGGCGCACCGGTTCCCAATGGCCGTGCACTGCCACATAGCGCCCGCCTTCCCAGCGCCAGTAACCGCGTGACCAAATATAACCTTCGCGCACCGCAGGCTCGACTTCAATCACCTGCACCGGCGGCGGTTGCGGCGCCACCACATCCACGTACTCGTGTTGCACCGGCCTGCGCTCATGCACAACACGCTCTTGCACACACCCGGAAGCCGCGACCACCATGGCGGCCAATGCTGCATAACGTAGCCACATACAAAACCCTCGGGCGCGCACGCCCAACACCTGCATCAGAAAGAAGTCCTTCCTTTGTTGCAGCCGGGCCCTGCTTGGGCCTGGGTTATTTTTAACAGGAGATGTCTGTCAGATGGCTGAACCTGTAGATCTTTAGCGTGCCTCCCGACGACCGCCACGGTGGTGCTCCTTCATACCGGACCAAAACGTCCCAGCACAGTCTCGACAAAGCAGCGCAACTTGGCGGTACGCTGGCGGTTTGCGGTGTAGACCAAATGCATCGACCGACTCGGAGCCTCAAACTCCGGCAACACCCGCACCAACTCGCCACTCGCCAACGCCGTTCGCAGAAAGTCTTGCGGGCCGAGCACAATGCCAAAACCATCCAATGCCGCCGACATCAATGCCCGGCTTTCATTGATGAGCAAACGGCTGGCCACTCGTACCTTGTAGGAAACCGTGCCCTGAAAAAACACCCACTCTCGATCCGCCGGACGCGATGAAAAGGCGTACCCCAGGCACTCATGACGCTCAAGATCTGCCGGCTTCTGCGGTGTGCCTCGCGCCATCAGGTAAGCCGGTGCAGCGCAGGCCACCAACCGATACGGTGCCAAAGGTCTCGCAGTGAGGCCGCTCGTGCCCAACGGACCAATGCGAAACGCGGCGTCGTAGCCCTCCTCCACCAAGTCGACGAAACGATCCGTCAGGTGCAAATCGACTTCTACCTGTGGATTGTCACGTAAAAACCCGGTGATCAACGGCATCAGGCTGTAGGAGCCAAAGGTCACCGGGGCGGTGACTTTCAGCTTGCCACGCGGCGTGTCGTTCATGACCTGTGCCAGGGCGTCGGCGGCCTCGGCCTCCGTCAGGATATGTTTGCAGCGTTCGTAATACTCCCCTCCCAGTTCAGTCAGGCTTTGTCGACGGGTTGTGCGGTTGAGCAATCGCGCGCCCAGGCGTTGTTCCAACGCGGTGACATGCTTGGCCACCATCTGCGGCGACATGCCCAAGCGTTCGGCGGCCCTCGCATAGGAGCCTAATTCAGCGGCTATCACGAAGGCGTTCATGCTTGACAGGCGATCCATCATTCCCCACTCCCAGTAATAACACCCACATCAAAATGACGATTTATCACGTTATGGTTGCTAATCATCATAGCCACTTCCTACTTCCACTGGAGCAAGCACATGAAGATTGGCGTGATTGGAGCAGGTTTTATCGGGCGTGCCGTGGCGCAACTGGCGCTTGCCGCCGGACATAACGTGATGCTGAGCAATTCCCGCGGCCCACACACCATGAGCAGCGTGGTGAGCGGCATACTCGGTGTGCAAGTGGGCAGCGCAGATGACGCCGCCAGGTTTGGTGACCTGGTACTGGTGGCGATCCCTCTGGAGCACTACCGCAGCGTCCCCGCCCAATGGCTGGAGGGCAAGACAGTGATGGACGCCAACAATTACTACCCCGATCGTGATGGGCATATCCCGACACTGGACCGTTTTGAAACCACCACCAGCCGATTGCTGGCTGACCATTTGCCGCAATCACATGTGGTAAAAGTATTTAATGCGATCTTCGCCCCAGACCTGACGCAGGATGCCCGCCCGCACGGCGCGCCTGAACGCCGCGCATTGCCAGTGGCAGCAGATGACGCGACGGCAAAGGCGCAAGTGATGACGTTACTCGACCAAATGGGTTTCGATGCCGTGGATGCTGGAGGGCTGGATGAAAGCTGGCGATTCGAGCGGGCTAAACCGGCGTATTGCGTACCCCTTAACCAAGCGGGCTTGAAGGCAGCGCTGGCAGCGGCCGAGCGTACGGTTGAGCTGCCTCCGGTGGAGCGACACCCGCCGCGCGCCTGATCGTTAGCGCACAAAAAAGCCCGCTGACCGTCACCGGTTCAGCGGGCTTTTTCGTGGGTGTTGCTTACAGCGCCAGATCAGACGCCGGCTTGCTTGGCTCAGCCGCAGGCTTGGCAGCCTCGGTAGCCTGTGGAGCAGCCAGTTGCGGGATCGCTGGCGGTGGTGTCAGTTGCAGCACACCGGCAGTGTAGGCCCATTCCTTGGCAACAGCTTCAGGGCTGTCGTTCAGCTTGGTGCCGTAGCTTGGCACGATCTGGTGCAGTTTTTCCTGCCAGGCCGGGCTGGCTACTTTGTCCTTGAACACCTTTTGCAGCACGGTCAGCATGATCGGAGCCGCGGTGGACGCGCCTGGCGATGCACCTAGCAGGCCGGCAATGGAGTTGTCGGCAGAGCTGACCACTTCGGTACCCAGCTTCAGCACGCCGCCTTGCTCTTCATCACGCTTGATGATCTGCACGCGCTGGCCGGCTTGCCACAGGCGCCAGTCGGACTGCTTGGCGTTCGGGAAGTACTCTTGCAGCGCCTTGAAGCGGTCATCATCAGACAGCATCAGTTGGCCGGCGAGGTACTCGACCAGTGGGTATTCACGAATACCGACTTTGGTCATCGGCCAGATGTTGTGGGTGGTGGTGCTGGTCAGCAGGTCCAGGTACGAGCCTTCCTTCAGGAACTTGGTCGAGAAGGTCGCGAATGGGCCAAACAGAATCACGCGCTTGCCATCCAGCACACGGGTGTCCAGGTGCGGAACCGACATCGGTGGCGAACCTACCGAAGCCTTGCCGTAGGCCTTGGCCAGGTGCTGCTCGGCGATGGTCGGGTTCTCGGTCACCAGGAACGAACCACCCACCGGGAAGCCTGCGTATTCCTTGGCTTCAGGAATGCCCGACTTCTGCAGCAGGTGCAGGGCACCGCCGCCGGCGCCGATGAACACGAACTTGGCGTCGGTTTCAGTCTTGGTGCCGTCTTTGAGGTTTTTGTAGCTCACACGCCACGAACCGTCGTCGTTGCGGGTGATGTCCTGCACTTCGCTCGACAGCTTCAAGTCAAACTTCGGCGTGGTTTGCAGGTGAGCGACGAACTGGCGGGTGATCTCGCCGAAGTTTACGTCGGTACCGATCGGGCTCCAGGTGGCCGCGATTTTCTGGCTCGGGTCACGCCCTTCCATCATCAACGGAACCCACTTGGCGATTTGCGCCGGGTCTTCGGAGTACTGCATGCCGGCGAACAGCGGGCTGGCCTTCAGGGCTTCGTAGCGTTTTTTCAGGAACTTGATGTTGTCATCGCCCCACACAAAACTCATGTGCGGAGTGGAGTTGATGAACGAACGCGGGTTCTTCAACACGCCCTGCTGAACCTGCCAGGACCAGAACTGACGGGAGATCTGGAACGCTTCGTTGATCTCGACCGCTTTCGGGATCTCAACGTTGCCGTTCTTGTCTTCCGGGGTGTAGTTCAGCTCAGCCAGGGCCGAGTGACCGGTACCGGCGTTGTTCCAGCCGTTGGAGCTTTCTTCGGCCACGCCATCGAGGCGCTCGACCATCTCCATCGACCAATCCGGTTCCAGCTCATTGAGCCAGACACCCAGGGTTGCACTCATGATGCCGCCGCCGATCAGCAGCACATCGACTTTCTTTGCCTCTTCCGCGTGAACGGACGTGATCCCCATCGACAAAGCCAGCCCCAGCAGGGCAGTGTTTACTTTTTTAAACATCAGTAGCACCTATGATAAAACGCCATCCGCCCTACCGCCCCCGATCATGAGTAACCCTCGTTCACGCTACGTCAGGCAACGTACCGCGGGGTCTGCACAGTCACATAAAGGCTGCAGGGTGGGCACACAAGGCCGATGGATCGACCTCACTGTTATGTCCCTTCTGCGCTGACTTCTTATCATTATTGGCTTCAGCTACCTGGGCGACAGCCAACCGCTGGGACGTATACGGGTGTACGCACCAGGGAAAGACTAGCCCAAGACGGCGCGCAGAATATCACGCTAAACAGCGTTTATGCGCCGTTTGGCCAATTGACAGGCCTAAATCGCGGGTTTTAATGCGCCCCTGTCAAGCCTGGCAGCCGCGACCTGCGGTCACAGGCGTGGAACTCTGCCGAAAATGGCGGTTCTAGACACCTTCGTCGCGGCTTGCGTAGCATCGGCGACTGTCCTTCGTGCACACCTTTCACACAGAGTTACCCATGACTATCCAGCAAACACCCGGGCAGGTACTGCCCGCGCGCAGCGCCGCCAAAATGGAAGCGGCCATGGCCGTGGGCGCCTTCGCGATCGGCACCGGCGAATTCGCCATCATGGGCCTGATGCCCGACATCGCCCAGAACCTGGGCCTGAGCGAACCCCAGGTGGGCCACGCCATCAGCGCCTACGCCCTGGGCGTGATGGTCGGCGCCCCACTGCTGGCTATCCTCGGCGCCAAGCTGCTGCGCAAGCACATGCTGCTGTTGCTGATGGGCCTGTACGCCCTGGGCAACTTCGCCACCGCCTTCACCCCGACCTTCGGCTCGCTGGTGGCCTTCCGCTTTATCAGCGGCCTGCCCCACGGCGCCTACTTCGGCATCGCCGCCGTGGTCGCCTCCAGCATGGTGCCCACCGACAAACGCGCCGGCGCCGTAGCCCGCGTGATGATGGGCCTGACCCTGGCCATGCTGCTGGGCAACCCCATTGCCACCTTCCTCGGCCAACACCTGGGCTGGCGCTCGGCGTTCGCCCTGGTCAGCGTGATCGCCCTGCTCACCATCGCCCTGGTCTGGCAATTCGTGCCCCACCGCCACGACGAACAACGCAGCGACCCACGCAAAGAACTGCGCGCCTTCACCAAACCCCAGGTATGGATGGCCCTGTCCATCGGCGCGATTGGCTTTGCCGGGATGTTCTGCGTATTCAGCTACCTGGCGCCGACCATGCTGGAAGTGACCAAGGTCTCGCCGCAATGGATCCCCTTCGGCCTCGCCGCCTTTGGCGTGGGCGGCATCATCGGCAACATCGCCGGTGGCAAGCTGTTTGATCGCATGCAGTTTCGGGCGGTGGGTTTGATATTGGTATGGTCGATGGCCGTGCTGCTGTTCTTCCCCTTCGCCGCGGCATCGCTGTGGGGCGTGCTGCTGAGCATGGGGTTGGTGGGCACCATGGTCGCGTTGGCGGCACCGTTGCAGATTCGCCTGATGGACATTGCCCACGAAGCACCGAGCCTCGCGGCAGCATCCAACCATGCGGCGTTCAACCTGGCAAATGCGCTGGGGCCGTGGTTTGGGGGGATGGCGATTACAGCTGGCCTCGGCTGGACCAGCACCGGCTACATCGGCGCCGCGACAGCGCTGGTGGGCCTGGGCCTCTACCTGATCGCCCGGCGTATGAAAGGCGGCCATTAACGGCGCGCCTAATACCGATCAGCTACGCGAACACAATTTCCACACAACGAAGATCCAATGTGTGGAGCTTGCCTACGAAAGCATTGGTTCAGTTATAGATCCAGTGACTGACACGCCGCCTTCGCGAGCAAGCCCTCTCCCACAGGGATCCGAGCCGGGCGCTGATTCTGCGAGCGATACATGGCCAATGTGGGAGCTGGCTTGCCTGCGATAGCGGTATATCAGTAACAGATGAGTTAACTGACCCACCGCCATCGCAGCGTCAATATCTACACAACTTCGGCACGACGCTGCAACTGTGGCGAGGGAGCCTGCTCCCGTGAAGACCTGACAGCCGACGCTTATCTCCCTGACTCCCACACTCCAACTGTGGGAGCGGGCTTGCTCGCGAAGACGGCCCGACAGCCGACGAAAATGCGGGATCAGACCGCGTACCTATCCGTTACTCAGGCAACGGCTACTTAGCGTTCCACCCCAACGGCTGCTCACTTTGCAAGGCAGCAAAGCAAGCGAAACACTCTCGTCCCACCACCCCATCAATCATCATGCAACAACCCCGAACCATACTCCCCATAACTACTCCCCAACCCACTGCCACCAAAATTCATCTTGGCGGCTTTGCTGGGGCTGTGGGCCCCAAACGCCTGGCATCCGCCTGAAAAGCACGGGTCACTGTTCACGCTCGATGAAGATGAACAAGCGCTCAACAGCAACGTGCCGGTGATCATCACAAGTTTGACGAGGTTCGAGATCATGGTTTCAGTTCCCTATGGGCTGGAGGCGCTGGGGTCCTCTCTCGCAGGGAATCGTAGACCTCAACGGCGCAGGGAATTATGAAACTTTGCTGGAAGACAGCATAAGTTCAGGTTGCCGCCTTAGGGCAAGGCGGCAGGGTTGGTTGTCAGGCTTTAACTGAGGCGGTTCCAGGCGCAACCTGCTCCTGGGCTCGGTCAACGAGCAGCGAACTCAACTCGATTAACTGCTGAATGCCCAAGGCGATGGCGCGCTGAGAGTCGTCGAGGTCGAACGCCAAGGTGGCGGCCATTTCGTTGGCGGATGCGAGGTTTTCGGCGGCGTTGGCCAGGAGGGTTTCGGGGTCGATGGTTGGGTTTACGAGGAATAGGTTGTTGCTTGGGAGTTCAACAGGCGCAGCGTCGTCGGATGGGGGCAAGTGATGATGGATTGCTCGCTGGGCTGCGGCTTGAAGCTTGGGATCAGAGGATGCAGCGTTTGAAGCATAAGGCGGATTAGGTGTGACCTTGTACATGGCGAAGCTCCTTAACTATTCAGGAACTACCAGTCTCACTTCCACATGAGAGGTGGCAGCTGTACGCAGGTGTGGAAGACCAGGGCTAAGGACCCGGCGCACCGAAGTGCCCCGCGCACAGCCGCCGAAACACATGATACAGACGTTAAAAAACGCCGGTAGGTGTTTATGACGATTGCGTCTTAGCTCGGTACGGACTTCCACATCCGACCGCTGATTTTCCAGCGGTTTAGGGAGGTTAGCCAGAGGAGGTCTGAGGGGCAAGCCGAGAAAAGTGTGGGAAGTTTCCCGCTGGGTTTTGGATCAGAGATGAAGGTATGGTGGTCTGACTCCGAAGCGCGACCAATACCTATTATTTGCTGAAAGGAAGCCTAGACTTTTAATACACAGTGGAAGCGAACAACTCCCCATTGAACATTCAAGACAATTACCTAAGCAAGCTCC
Source organism: Pseudomonas sp. BTN1 (assembly GCF_001907715.1). NCBI lineage: Bacteria > Pseudomonadati > Pseudomonadota > Gammaproteobacteria > Pseudomonadales > Pseudomonadaceae > Pseudomonas > Pseudomonas sp. BTN1. Next base: position 86,963 of record NZ_MPBM01000029.1, read on the forward strand.
CAAGGTTTATCATTTCGGCCATCGACTGGCTTCAACACCCCATCCTTTCTCATCGCCATTGCCGTCCACCGAACGTCGTACTGCCAAGTATAGAGAAGCGAGCCGGACCGCTTTATATCAGACTCATAATGATCCCATATATATTTGGCGACATCCCTCGGCCAGCCAACCCCACCCATGGATTTCAACGCGGTAACAACCCAAGGTTTCATATCCTCTCTTGTAATCATAAATACCTGTTCAAATTTACCGAGATATCGTATCAGACCACCATAACCGGTTTTGAGTTGGTATAGGAAAAGCAAACGATTCACTCCCAGACACACCTCACCACGACCTGTCGATTCAACCCACCGCTCCAAGGCGTAAGATGCCCCAAAACCTTCTTTCATCGAGGCTGCCATGACTGGAATATCCCTAAACCTGCCGGAAGACTTATCCAATTCTCTCGCCGACCTAGCAAAAACCAACGGTCAGACAGCAAGCTACCTAGCAATGGACGTTCTTCGCGACTACATCGAGCACAAAAAAACGCTGACCGCCCAAATTGAGCTGGCAGTAAAGGAAGCCGGCCAAGGCAAATTCGCCACCAATGACCAAGTAGCAGCCATACGCGCTAGGCGCTGGAGCATGAATCCGGGTTGAGTGGCTTGAAAAAGCATTCAAAAATCTGGAAGACGAAGCGAAATAGCTCTCGAAAATCCAAAGGAAAAGGGGGACGGAAAAGGAAGACAGATTTGTTTAATATTAGGGTCTCGCGCCACCCGATCATCACCCAGCCCCTCCGACCCATTCCTGATAAACTGCCCACCCTTCGCATTCTCCATCCAAGACTCCAATGCCTTCAGCCATAGCTCCACCGCAAGCCCTCTCCCGCCGCTTCTCCGTCGCCCCCATGATGGACTGGACCGACCGCCACTGCCGGTTCTTCCTGCGCCTGCTCTCCAAACACGCCCTGCTCTACACCGAGATGGTCACTACCGGCGCGATCCTCCACGGCGACCACGACCGCTTCCTGTGCCACAACGAAGCCGAGCACCCGCTGGCGCTCCAGTTGGGCGGCAGTGTCCCGGCTGATCTGGCCGCCTGCGCCCGAATGGCCGAGGCCGCCGGTTACGACGAGGTGAACCTGAACGTCGGTTGCCCCAGCGACCGGGTGCAGAACAATATGATCGGCGCGATCCTCATGGCGCACCCTGCCCTGGTGGCGGACTGTGTGAAGGCCATGCGCGATGCGGTGTCGATTCCGGTGACGGTGAAGCACCGTATCGGTATCAATGGCCGGGACAGTTATGCCGAGCTGTGTGATTTCGTCGGGACGGTAAAGGACGCCGGTTGCACCAGTTTTACCGTGCATGCGCGGATTGCGATTCTGGAGGGGTTGTCGCCCAAGGAGAACCGGGACATTCCGCCGTTGCGTTATGACGTGGCGGCGCAGTTGAAGCGGGATTTTCCGGAGTTGGAGATTAATCTCAACGGTGGGATCAAGACGTTGGAGCAGTGCCAGGAACATTTGCAGACGTTTGATGGGGTGATGTTGGGGCGGGAGGCTTATCACAATCCGTATTTGCTGGCCGAGGTGGATCAGCAGTTGTTTGGTAGCACCGCGCCTGTGATCACCCGCGCTGAGGCGTTGGCGCAGTTGCGTCCGTATATAGCCGAGCACTTGGCATCAGGTGGCTCGATGCATCACATCACGCGCCATGTTCTGGGGCTGGGGACCGGTTTCCCGGGGGCGCGCAAGTTTCGGCAGTTGTTGTCGGTGGATATTCATAAGGCGAGTGATCCGTTGGCGTTGCTGGATCAGGCGGGGGAATTGTTGGAGGGGCGGTGACGGGTTGGGTGTCAGTGGGGGTATTGGGGGCTGACAGGCTGCTTTCGCGAGCAAGCCCACTCCCACAGTTTTGAGCGATGTGTGTCAGGTGAATATCATTGGCTGGGCTGGCGTCATCGCAGGCAAGCCAGCTCCCACAGTTTGACTGATGGGGGTCAGGTGAATATCAGTGGCTGGACTGGCGTCATGCAGGCAAGCCAGCTCCCCACAGTTTGACTGATAGGGGTCAGATGAATCTCAGTGGCTGGGCTGGCGTCATCGCAGGCAAGCCAGCTCCCACAGTTTGACCGATGAGGGCTAGGTGAATCTCAGTGGCTGGGCTGGCGTCATGCAGGCAAGTTGGCTCCCACAGTTTGATCGGAGGGCATCGAGCAGTTGGGGGGAACCTGTCGGCGATTCTGGCCTCCTAGTTAGCACCACGGCCGGTAATTCAAACGGCTGTTTCCAGGTTATTGCCCTCGCAAACGACCTAACGCATTTGCGCCCTTGAGCGCCTGCCAGCGCTCGGGTAATGTCATCAGACCCACAGGACAGAGCACGCCCATGACTTCCAAGCTGGAACAACTCAAGCAATTCACCACCGTCGTAGCCGATACCGGCGATTTCTCCACGCTCGCCAAGCTCAAGCCGCAAGACGCGACCACCAACCCTTCCCTGCTGCTCAAGGCTGCGTCGATTCCTGGCTATGCCAAGCTGCTGGATGAGTGTGTGCAGGACTGCAACGGCGATGTGGGCCTGGCCAGTGACCGCTTTGCGGTGGCGGTGGGTCAAGAGATTCTCAAAGTCGTGCCGGGCCGTATTTCCACTGAGGTGGATGCGCGTCTGTCGTTCGACGAGGCCGCGATTCTCAAGCGTGCGCACCGTCTGATCGACCTGTACGACAAGGCTGGGGTTGGCCGTGACCGCGTGCTGATCAAGATCGCCTCCACCTGGGAAGGCATCCGCGCCGCCGAGAAGCTGGAAAAAGAAGGCATCCAGACCAACCTGACGCTGCTGTTCTCGTTTGCCCAGGCCGTGGCTTGTGCTGAAGCGGGTGTGTTTTTGATTTCGCCGTTCGTGGGCCGTATCTACGACTGGTACAAGAAGGCCAACGGCAACGACTACACCGGTTCCGATGACCCGGGCGTGCAGTCGGTGACGCGCATCTACAACTACTACAAGGCTAATGGCTACAAGACCGTGGTGATGGGTGCGAGCTTCCGTAACCTCAGCCAGATCGAAGAGCTGGCCGGGTGTGATCGCCTGACCATCAGCCCGGACCTGTTGGAGAAGCTGGCGGCGGATGAAGGCAAGCTGGAGCGCAAGTTGGCGCCAGGCCATGCCGGTGAGGCCCGTGTGCATATGACTGAAGCGCAGTTCCGTTGGGAGTCCAACGAGGACGCGATGGCGACTGAGAAGCTGGCGGAGGGCATTCGCCAGTTTGCTCGTGACCAGGAGAAGCTGGAGGCGTTGTTGTCGGCCAAGCTGTAAAGGCAGATAGCGGCAAAAAGGGCGGTACCTGTGAGGGTGCCGCCCTTTTTTGTGCGTCGGTGTCACCGCCGCCCTATGTGGGAGCTGGCTTGCCTGCGATAGCGGTGGGCCAGTCAACACTTCATCGACTGACCCTGCGCAATCGCAGGCAAGCCAGCTCCCACATTGGACTGTGTGTGTTTGAGCAGGGAAGCTGTTAGTGCCGCTCGAGTGCGTTGACGAGGTCGTGGAAGGCTTCGCGGTTGGACTCGTTGAGGCCCATCAGGATCTTGTGCGCTTCCAGCACCTTGACCCGTACGATCTCTTCGGACTGGTCCTGGGACGGCAGGTCGGTGAGGCATTCCGGGCACGGGATGGGGCGATCAACGATGTTGAACACCTGGTCAAAGCCCATGGACTGCAACAGACGAGTGATGTCTTCATGGGTGGTGACCACGGTCGGCAACAGGCCGACCTTCTGCCGCGACAGAATGGACAACTTGGCCAACAGGCCCAGGGTGGTGCTATCGATGCTGCGCGTTTCGGTCAGGTCGATCACGATCGCCGAGAAGTTCAGCGCGGTGAAGATCCGCTCGATCGTCGCATCCAGGGCCGAACACAAGGTCAGGCGCACTTCACCGACAAATTTCAGGACGAAGGTCCCGTCTTGCTCGGCGAATTGGATTCTTCCGGTACTCATCAAAGATTCCTGCTCAACACCAATAGGGCGATATCATCCGGCATCTCCCCTAGCGTGGCCAATCCAAAAACCTGCCGCAGGCCATCCAGGCTGCCGCCCGCCGACTTGACCTTTTGGGGCAAGGCGGCTTCTTTCTCTTTGAGTGTAGGCTCTGGCAAAAGGTCCAGGATGCCGTCGGACATCAGCGTCAGGCTGAAAGTCGGCGGCAGTTCCAGGATGTGGTCTTCGTAGGTGGCTTCGTTAAACAAGCCTACGGGCAGGCCACGCCCTTCCAGGTAGCGCACACTGTCAGGAGTGTACAAAACAGGCATCGGCAGGTGACCGCCAATGCTGTAGGTCAAAAGACCGGTTTCTTCGTCGATCACGCCGCCGACCATCGTCACGTGCTTGCCCAGCTTGCAGCTGATCAGGCCCCGGTTGATGTGGCCCAGCACCTCGGAGGGGGTGAACTCCGGCAAGGTGCCATTGCGCTTGGACTCGAACAACAGCCGTGTGGTCATGAACTTCAACAACACGGTGACAAAAGCCGAAGACGCGCCGTGGCCGGAAACGTCGGCCAGGTAGAACGCAACGCGGCGCTCATCGACGCGGAAATAGTCGACAAAATCACCCGACAGGTACAACGACGGGATGATCTGGTGGGCAAACTTGAATTCGTCAATCGTCCAGGGGCTCACCGGCAGCATGTTCATCTGCACCTGGCGACCGGCGTTCTGGTCTTCCTGCAGCAGGTTCAGGCTGGCTTCGAGCTCGCGGTTGGCGGTCTCGAGCTTTTCGCGGTAGCGCTGGTTTTCCAAAAGCAGGCGTGCACGGTCCAGGGCGCGGCGCACCGAGTGCTCCAGCACGGCCAGGTCTTCCAGGGGCTTGATCAGGTAATCGGCAGCGCCCAGGCGCAGGGCTTCGACGGCGTCGTTCATGACACCGGCACCGGACACGACAATCACCGGCGTTTGCGGGGCAAGGTCGGTCACCTGGCGAATCAGCTCCAGGCCGCCCATCTGGGGCATGCGCAGGTCGCAGATCACAAGGTCGGGCTTGTCGCGCTCGAATACCTGGAGACCCTGTTGGCCATTACTGGCCTGCAGGACGCTGAAGCCACTGTCTTCCAAGTAGGCCGCGAGGCTCGCGCGCACTACTTCGTCGTCATCGATTATCAGCAGCGTGGCACTGGTTTTTTGCATGTGGGCAAACGGCGCCAGAATTAGGTTGGCGTAGGCGGCTCGGCAATGGCCGGGCTCACGTACTGGATTCGCTTTCTAGCCTCTCTGTCCTACAAAGCATTGGGATTTGGCCCATGCACAACGGTAAAGCAGAGGTGCCCTTCTAAGGCGCAGACGGTACTCCCATCCGTGAGGGGTTTCAAGCTCATGCCGATGGTCGCCGGGCGTCTTTACACCGCAAATCACCGGGAGTTATAAGAACCCTCACAACCACAACGCAAAGTAAGGATGGATGCTGTGAGCGAACACGAGCGCGACTACGCCGAAAAACGCGATTTCATCCGCATGCGAATAGATGCCGATGTGTCTTTGATCCATGCCGGGCAGGAGATTGCCGGTACCTGCGTGGACCTCTCCAGTTCCGGCATGCAAGTGCAGGCACCTCGCCAGTTCACGGTGGGTGACCTGCTGACCGTGCGCATTGATTCAGAACACGCTGCGCTCAGGGGTCTTGAAGCGGATACCGAGGTGGTGTGGACCAAGGCAGTAGGCGATGACCAGCATCTGGGCCTCAAGATTCTGAAAATGCGCTAACGCAACATCCAGCCCCTGCGCAAGGGTGACGCGGAGCGTCACGGGATGCGTTCCCACGCGGAACGTGGGGAACGATCAGCGCGCACAAAAAAGGCGACCTTACAAAGGTCGCCTTTTTCATTTCAAAACGTCACGGCTTAAAAGTCGTCAACGACCTTGCCGTCCTTGACCTTGAACTCGCGGTTCTGCAGGTAAGCGTTACGAATGAAGGTGTACTTGTCGCCGCTGATCAGCTTTTCGCTGTCGAGCAGGCTGGCGCGCACGTCGACGACGTTGAGGCCGAAGGTGCTGTTACGCCAGCCGATGTCGTTCATGTAGCGGTACGGTTGGGTGTAGCTGTCGACGTATTTGGACGGCGCATCACGCAAGGTGCTTGGGCCCAGCAACGGGATCATCACGTACGGGCCGCTGCCCACGCCCCAGTAGCCGAGGGTCTGGCCGAAGTCTTCATCGCTGCGCTGCAGCCCCATTTTGGTGCCGACGTCAATAAAGCCCAGAACGCCAAATGTGGTGTTGACCAACAAGCGGGCGGTGTCGACGCCTGCATTGTGCGGCTTGAGTTGCAGCACGTTGTTGGCCAGGTTGCCGACATCACCGATGTTGCGGAAGAAGTTGTGAACGCCGTCCTGCACAAATTGTGGGGTGACGAACTGATAGCCCTGGGCGATTGGCTTGAGGGCATAGGTGTCAACGGTGTCGTTGAAGGTGAAGATGGGGCGGTTGACGCTTTCCCACGGGTCATCTTCCGAGGCCGCTTGGGCAGCGAAAGGCGCCAACAGGATGGTGGCACACACCGATAGCTGAGCGAAGTACTGGCTCCAGCGCATAGCTTTTGCTCCTTGAATGGTCTGTCATGGGCGCTATGCCCTGAATAAGGCTGTCAGTATATGACGGAAGTGCCGATTTAGGCAGCTACCTAGAATCGTCTTAGGGAAAATGCACAAAATTCCTACAAATATCGACAGTGTCATCCCCTTGTCATGCCGCCCCGATAGCGTGGCAGCTATTTCAGGGACGTTCAGATGCCACACGCCGAGATTGCCGTCGCCGCCGCCCCCTCATTGACCGCCGTGTTATTTGGCCTGAGTGGCTGCCTGGTGGATTTTGGTTCCCTGGCGCGCACCGACTCACCTTGCGCCGACGCCGAGGCCACGCCAGGCGCGTTGAAAATCCTGCGCAGTCTCAAAGAACAAGGCGTGCCCTGCGCCTGGCTGGACGAACTGCCTCCCGCCGTGACCACGCCACTCTGCGCCGGCCTGCCTGGCTGGCTCAAGGCGGCCTCGCCCTCCTCCATTCGCTGGCCCGCGCCCCACGCTTGCTGGCAAGCCCTGATGGAGTTGAACATCGAACGCCTGGAAGGCTGCGTACTGGTCAGCGGCGAGCCGCGCCTGCTGCAATCGGGCCTGAATGCCGGTTTGTGGACCATCGGCCTGGCCTCCTGCGGTTCGCTCTGCGGCCTGTCGCCCCAGCAATGGCAGGCGCTGACCGAGCAGCAACGCGAACACAAGCGCGGCAAGGCCACGGTGGCGCTCTATGGCCTGGGTGTGCATTCGGTGATCGACCACCTCGGCGAACTCGGCACCTGCCTGGCCGACATCCGCCTGCGCCAGCTCAAGGGCGAGAAGCCCTGATCGAGATCATGCACAGTTGGCCGCAGTGGATTAATCTACAGGTCAGCCCGTAGACCTTTCACGGCGTGCCGCGGTCTATGCCAGTGCCTATCGATAAAAGGAAAGAACGTCATGCCTGATCGCGAGAAGTTACAACAGCAGGCCGATATTGTGCGTGAGCAACTGGAGAACCATCCCGAGTTGCCCGCCGAGAAACGTCAAGCATTGGAAGAGTTGATCGCCAAATTCGAAGTCCAGTTGGAAATGGAACCGGCCACCCAGACGCCCAGCATCGCTGACGATGTGAACCGGGCAGTGGAAGGTTTTGAACTGGACCATCCAGGCATTGCCGGGACGTTGCGCAATATCGTGCTGACCCTTGGCAATATCGGCATCTAACCCGAGCCCAAGCCAAACACAAAACCAAATGTGGGAGCTGGCTTGCCTGCGATAGCGGTGTATCAGTCACTTGATGAATGACTGAAAGATCGCAATCGCAGGCAAGCCAGCTCCCACAGTTTTTTGTATGAAGGCTTACTGACGCGCCAGGCGCACGTTCAGGAACTGGGTGTTCTCAGTGCTGCGGTAAGGATTGATATCCAACCCACCCCGACGCACATAGCGTGCATACACCGTCAACTTCTCCGGCTTGAGCAAGCGCTGCAAGTCCAGGAAGATCCGCTCCACACACTGCTCATGAAAGTCCGAGTGCTGGCGAAAACTGACGATATATTCCAGCAGGCTGGCGTGATTCAGCGCCGCACCACGGTATTCCACCACCACACTGCCCCAGTCAGGCTGGCTGGTCACCGGGCAGTTGGATTTGAGCAGGTGGCTGTGCACGCTCTCCTCCACCACGCGCGAATCATCGCAACGCAGCAGTTCCGGGCGCGGGTGTTCGTAGCTGCTGACGTTGATATCCAGGCCGTCAATGCACACGCCCGGCAACGCCATCACGCCTTCTGCCTCGATGTCGGCCAGGCTGCGAATGCGCACGTTCACGGGCTTGCCGGCCGCAGCGCTGAGGTCGGTGCGCAGGGTGGCTTCAAGGCTTTGCGTATCGGCAAACGCGGTCTGGTTCAGCGAGTTGAGGTACAGCTTGAACGACTTGGACTCGATGATGTTTGGCGAGTCGGCCGGAATGCTGAATTCACCGATGGCTACCACCGGCTTGCCCGAGGGCAACAGCCAGGACAGTTCGAAGCAGTTCCAGAAATCCACGCCCTTGTACGGCAGGGTCTCGGCGCTCAGGCCCAGCTCGGCCCACTTGGCGGCGCGTGGAATCGGGAACAACAACGAAGGCGTGTAAGTGCTGATGTATTCACTGGACTTGCCCAGCGGCGAATGTTCGGCTGCGGGATGCATGGCGGAAACCTGGCTAAATAAACCGCGCCAGTCTACCAGCCTTTGCTCCCGCCCTTAACAAACGCCTCACTCAACGGTCAGTTTGCCGACCATGCCCGCCTGGTAATGCCCAGGCAGGTTGCAGGCGAACTCAAGGCCTGTGGCCTGCTTGAACGTCCAGGTCAGTTCGGCCGTCTTGCCCGGCTCCACCAACACACTGTTGGGATCGTCGTGCTTCATGCCGCCCATGTCGCCGTGGCCCATGGCGCTGTGATCCATCTTGCCCATGCCGGTGGCGGTGAGCATGCCACTGGCTTGCATCTGCAACATCTCTTTCTGGTGGGCGGCATGCATGGCCGCGTCACCCAGGTTGAACTCATGCAGCAACTGGCCTTTGTTGACCAGCACGAAGCGCACGGTTTCACCGGCCTTGACGTCCAGGGATTTGGGCTCAAAGGCAATGTCCCGCAGCGTGACTTCAACGGTGCGCGTGGCTTTATCCGCCGGGGCCGGCTGGCCGAACGCGTAGGTGTGAGTCGCATCCGCCAGTGCATTGAAACTCAACGCCAACAGGCAGCCCGCCAATAACTGGGGTGTACGCAACGCCATCTTTCACTCTCCAAAATAGGTATCCAGCGTGGGCAACACTTTAAGATGGCCTCGCTGCCAGCCAGCTGACTGCTAGATTACAACTTTGTCAGCTTGCGCCCATACCCCGGAGCCCAGGGTATAAAGGCCGGCGTCCACCTTGACCAAGAGCCCTACATGAAACTGCTGATCGTCGAAGACCAACCCAAAACCGGTCATTACCTGCGTCAGGGCCTGGCCGAAGCGGGCTTTACCACCGAACTGGTGGCCGACGGCACCAGTGGCCAGCACTTGGCGCTAACGGGCGACTATGACTTGTTGATCCTCGATGTGATGCTGCCCGGCCGCGATGGCTGGCAAATCCTGCAGGCGGTGCGCAGTGCCGGCCTGGACATCCCGGTGCTGTTCCTCACCGCTCGCGATGCCGTAGAAGACCGCGTACATGGCCTGGAGCTGGGCGCCGACGATTACCTGGTCAAACCCTTCGCGTTTTCCGAACTGCTGGCGCGGGTGCGCACCTTGTTGCGCCGTGGCAGCAGCATGCCGCAGGAGACCACGCTGCAACTGGCCGACCTGAGCCTGGACTTGATCCGCCGCCGTGTCGAGCGCAGCGGCCAGCGCATCGACCTCACCGCCAAGGAGTTCGCCTTGCTGGAGCTGCTGCTACGCCGCCAGGGCGAAGTGCTGCCCAAGACGCTGATCGCCTCCCAGGTGTGGGACATGAATTTCGACAGCGACACCAACATCATCGAAGTCGCCATTCGCCGCCTGCGCCTGAAAGTCGACGACAATTTCCCCAATAAGCTGATCCACACCGTGCGCGGCATGGGTTACGTGTTGGAGGAACGGTTCACGTGATCAAGCGCCTGTCCCTGACCAGCCGCCTGGCGCTGCTGTTTGCCGCCTGCACGGCTGTGGTCTCGTTGATCGCCGGGGTGTTGTTCAACCGGGCCAGCGAGGCGCATTTCATGGAGCTGGACCAGCAACAGCTCGAAAGCAAACTGGTGGCCCTGCGCAGCACCTTGCAGGGTGTCGCCTCACCGGAAGACCTCGCCCGGCGAACCCCTCAACTGCGCGCCGAACTCGATCACCAGCCCGACCTCGCCTTGCGCATCACCGGAGCTGGGCAACGTTGGCTGGACGGCGCGCCACACCTTCCCTTGCCCCAAGCACCCGGCCTGCACAGCCTGCAATACGCAGGCACCGACTATCGCGTATTCATCGCGCCCTTGACGCCCAGCCAACTGGATTCGCCACAACTGACCCTGATCCTCGACATCACCCACCACCAGCACTTTCTGCAACGCATGCAACGCTTGATCTGGCTGACCGTCGGCCTCTCGGCCCTGGCCACTGCCCTGCTCGGCGCCTGGGCTGCGCGCAGTGGCTTGCGACCGCTGCGGCGCATGGGCGAAGTGGCCGCCAGCGTCTCCGCCCACTCCCTCACGCAACGCTTACCCCAAGAACAAATGCCGGTGGAGCTCGCGGAACTGGCCCAAGCCGTCAACGCCATGCTGGCGCGCCTGGATGACGCGTTCCAGCGCCTGTCTGCCTTCAGCGCAGATATCGCCCACGAACTGCGCACACCGCTGTCCAACCTGCTGACCCAGACCCAAGTCACCCTCACCCAACCGCGCCCACTGGAGGATTACCGCGAGGCGCTGCACAGCAATCTGGAAGAGCTGCAATGGATGGCGCAACTGGTCAACGACATGCTGTACCTGGCCAAAGCTGACCACGGCTTGCTGATGCCCAGCCGAGAAGCTCTGGATTTGGGCGATGAGGTCGACGCACTGTTGGAGTTCTTTACCCTGCTGGCGGAGGACGCACAGGTGACGCTGGTGCGCGAAGGCACCGCCCAGACGATGGGCGATCGCGGTATGTTGCGCCGGGCCTTGTCGAATCTGCTGGATAACGCGCTGCGGTTTGCCCAACCGGGCGGTGAAGTGCGGGTGCGGATCGAGAGTGGCGTGACACTGACGGTTGAGAACAACGGGGAAGGTATTCCTGCGCCGTTATTGCCGCGGCTGTTTGACCGGTTCTACCGAGCCGATCCGTCGAGGCGTGCAGGTAGCAGTGAACATGCGGGCCTGGGGTTGGCGATTACCCAGTCGATTGTGCGGGCGCATGGCGGGAGGATTTATTGTGAGTCGCAGGCGGGCTGGACCAGGTTTGTGATTGAGTTGCCCAAGGGCGACTGCTGATCGTTCCCACGCTTTGCTGATCGTTCCCACGCTCTGCGTGGGAATGCATTCCGGGACGCTGTGCGTCCCAACAGCGGACGCGGAGCGTCCGGTGAGGCGTTCCCACGCAGAGCGTGGGAGCGAGCAGGTTACGAATACCTGAGGGCGTGCGCCGGCTCAATCTTCGCCGCCCGATACGCCGGGTAAATCGTCGCCAAGAAGCTCAACACAAACCCTGCCGAGCAGATCAGCAACACATCCCCACCTTGCAGCTCCGAAGGCAGGTTGCTGACAAAGTACACATCCGAGCTGAAGATATGCTGCCCGCTCACCCGCTCCAGCCAGCCCACCAGCTCACTCACGTTCAGCGCCGCAATCACCCCCAGCACGCCGCCGATCAAGGTGCCGACCACGCCAATCACGGTGCCCTGCACCATGAAGATCGCCATGATCTGCCGAGGTGTGGCGCCGATGGTACGCAGGATCGCGATATCCGCGCCTTTGTCGTTCACCACCATGATCAAGGTGGCGATGATGTTGAACGCGGCCACGGCGACGATCATCAGCAACAGCAGGCCGATCATGGTCTTTTCCATTTTCATCGCGCTGAACAGGCTGCCCTGGGTGTGGGTCCAGTCATCCGGCTTGTAAGCCGCGCCCAGGCTGGCGGCGATATCTGCCGAGACTTTGGGCGCTGCGTACAAGTCCTTTACCGCCAGGCGCACGCTTTGTACCTGGTTGGGCTGCCAATGCTGGATTTCAGCGGCGTCGGCCATGTGGATCAGGGCCATGGAGCCATCCAGCTCGGCGCCGACCTTGAAGATGCCCACCACATTCAGGCGCTGCATGCGCGGGGTGATACCGCCCGGGGCGCTGCTGAGCTCCGGCACGATCAGGGTCAGCTTGTCGCCCACGTTCAGGCGAAAACGCCGCGCAGTGATATCACCGACCACCACCCCGAACTCGCCGGGTTTGAGGTCGTCGAGTTTGCCGCGCACGATGTGCTGGGCCACGATCGACACCTTGCCTTCCTGGGCCGGGTCGACGCCACTGATCTCGATGGGCTGCATCGCGCCCTTATAGGAAAACATGCCATCCATCTGGGTGAAGGGCACAGCGGCGGTGACTTGCGGATTCTTCATCGCGGCGGCGGCCACCGGCTGCCAATCATCAATCGGCTTTACGCCGACGATGGTGGCGTGGGGCACCATGCCGAGGATGCGCGAGCTCATTTCACGCTGAAAGCCGTTCATTACCGAAAGCACCACGATCATCGCCAATACGCCCAGGGCGAGGCCGATCATCGAGGTCATCGAGATAAACGAGACAAAACGGTTGCGGCGCTTGGCGCGGGTATAGCGCGTGCCGATAAAAATCGATAACGGTCTGAACATTCGCGGGCACCGTTGGAAAAATGAAAAAGCCCGACCTCAAAAAACCGGGCTTGCAACAGGTCAGATAGCGACCAGATGACCTTCCTGCAAATGCAGTACGCGGTCCATCTGCCGGGCCATGCTCATGTCATGGGTCACCACCAGGAACGCGGTGCGCATCTGGGTGCTCAGTTCCAGCATCAAGTCCTTGATGCCCTGGGCGGTGTGGGAGTCGAGGTTGCCGGTCGGCTCGTCGAGCATCACCAGGCCCGGGTTGTTCACCAGGGCGCGGGCAATCGCCACACGCTGGCGCTCACCACCGGACAGTTCGGCCGGCTTGTGCTCCAGGCGATGGCCGAGGCCCACACGCTCCAGCAAGGCAGTGGCCCGTTGGCGCGCTTCAGGAATCGCGGTCTTGCCGATCAACAGCGGCATGCATACGTTTTCCAGGGCGGTGAATTCCGGCAGCAGGTGGTGGAACTGGTACACAAAGCCCAACGAGCGGTTACGCAGTTGGCCACGGGCCTTTTCATTCAACGCCGACAGTTCTTCGCCGGCCAGCCAGACGCTGCCTTGGGACGGCGTATCGAGGCCGCCCAACAGGTTCAGCAAGGTACTTTTGCCCGAACCGGAACTGCCAACGATCGCCACGCGTTCGCCCGGATGCAGTTCAAGTTGCAGGTTCGACAGCACCACCACCGACTCCGGGCCTTCCTCGTAGGATTTGCCCAGGTTGCGGCAGCTCAGGATTGCTTTTTCACTCATGCCCGATTCACTCATAACGTAATGCCTGTGCTGGCTGGGTACGTGCCGCGCGCCAGGCTGGATACAGGGTGGCAAGGAAGCTCAGGACCAACGCAGCGCCGCCCACCATCAGCACGTCCTGGGTTTGCACCTGGGACGGCAAGTAATCGATGAAGTAGACGTCGGCGTTGAGAAACTTGTGGCCGATCACTTTTTCAAGCAGGGCAATGGCAGCGCTGACGTTCAGCGCGGCCAGAATGCCCACCGCCGTGCCGATCAAGGTGCCGACTACGCCGATGACGGTGCCCTGCACCATGAAGATCGCCATGATCTGCCCCGGCGTGGCGCCCAACGTACGCAGAATGGCGATGTCGCCCTTCTTGTCGTTCACCACCATCACCAGCGTGGAGATGATGTTGAAAGCCGCCACGGCGACGATCAGCAACAACAACAGGCCGATCATGGCTTTTTCCATGCGGATGGCCTGGTACAGGTTGCCGTGGGTGCGGGTCCAGTCGCGGGCGTAGTACTCGGTCTCCCCCAGGTGCTGGGCAATTTCCCAGGCACCGCGCGGCGCATCGAACAGGTCGTTGAATTTCAGGCGCAGGCCCTGCACCTGGTCGGGCTGCCAGCGATGCAGGCGGGCCAGGTCGGTGAGGTTGGTCAGGCCGATGTAACCGTCGATCTCGCCAGCGCCGACGTGGAAGGTGCCCACCACGGTAAAGCGCTTCATGCGCGGGAACATGCCGGCCGGGGTCACGGTGACTTCCGGGGCGACGAAGGTCAGCTTGTCGCCAACCCCCACGCCCAGCTTGGCCGCGGCCTTGTCACCGATAACGATGCCAAAGCTGCCCGGCGACAGCGCGTCGAGCTTACCTTGCAGCATGAACTTGTCGATGATCGAGACGTTGCGCTCCTGGGCAGGGTCGATGCCGTTGAGCAGGATCTTCTGCACTTTGCCGTCGTTGGTCAGCAACCCCTGCATCTGGGTAAACGGCGCTACCGCCACCACCTTGGGGTTCTGCTGGACCTTGGCGGCCAGGCTTTGCCAGTCGTTGATGGGCGCATCGCCCTCGATGGTCGCGTGGGGCACCATGCCCAGCACGCGGGTGCGCATCTCATGATCGAAGCCGTTCATCACCGACAGCACCACGATCATCACGACCACGCCCAGGGCGAGACCGATCATCGAGGTCAAGGAAATGAACGACACAAAATGATTGCGACGCTTTGCACGGGTATAACGCGTGCCGATAAATACGAAGAGAGGTCTGAACATGTCGGGGCTTGTTCGGAGGAAAAGAAGACGTCCCGGTGGCGGGGTCTGGTCAGCAGCTTTACACTCAGACCATTACCGTTACCTGGGGTTCGCCATGTCGACATTAGATGAAGAAGAGCGCCGCGAATACTACCGTATCGATGACATGATCGCACTTCAAATCAAACCCCTGTCTGGCCCCGACGCGGCGAGCAAGGGAGTGTTGCTGGATGATTCGCCGCTGTTCAATCTGCTCAGCGAACTGCATCTGAGCGAATTCGAAGCCCAGCACCTGCTGCGCCAGATCAGCGAGAAAGACCGCAGCCTGGCGGCCTTCCTCAAAGTGCAGAACAAACGCCTGGATCTGCTCAGCCAGGTCATGGCTCGCGGTTTGCTGAACGAGGTGGGCGCGCCGCAACCGGTGATCCTCTCCGAAGGCGGCATCGACTTCCAGCACCCGACACCGCTGCCCGCCGACACTCACCTGGCGGTCAAGCTGGTGCTGATGCCCCAGGCGCTCGGCCTGTTGCTGCGCGCGCGGGTGACCCATTGCGACCCCAAGGGCGACGGCTTTGATGTGGGCACGGAGTTCGAGTCCATGACCGATGCCCAACGCCAACTGCTGGCGCGCTATATCCTGCAGAAACAGGCCCAGGAACGCCGCCTGGCGCGAGAACAAAGCGAAGACCTCTGAATGCGTATTCACGACGCCAGCCATCCTGGCGCAAAGGAGCAACTGTGACCCTGATTTACGGCCACCGCGGTGCCAAAGGCGAAGCACCGGAAAACACCCTGACCAGCTTTCAGGAATGTCTCAAACACGGCGTACGTCGTTGCGAGCTGGACTTGCACCTGTCCATGGACGGCGAGTTGATGGTCATCCACGACCCGACCCTCAAGCGCACCACCGACCGACGCGGCAAGGTCGTCGAGTACTCGGCGGCTGACCTGGTGAAGATGGACGCACGCAAAGGCGGCCCAGGCTGGGTAAGCCCCTGCCCGATTCCACGTCTGGAGGAGCTGTTCGAACAGTGCGACTTCGATCACTGGCAACTGGAAGTCAAAAGCGCCTCGCGTACCCGTGCCGCCACCACTGTGCTGGCGATTCGCGAAATGGCTGTGCGCTTTGGCTTGATGGACAAGGTCACGGTGACGTCGAGCTCGCGGGAAGTGCTCAAGGCCGCCGTGGAACTCACCCCGGACCTGTCACGCGGCCTGGTCGCTGAATACGCCTGGCTCGACCCGCTGAAGGTCGCGCAGAACTACGGCTGTGAGTATTTGGCATTGAACTGGACGCTGTGCACCCCCGAGCGGCTGGAAAAAGCCCAGCGCCAGGGCTTGCATGTGTCCGTGTGGACAGTCAACGAACCTGCGCTGATGCGCAGGCTCGCCGACTTCGGCGTAGATAGCCTGATTACAGACTTTCCCGGTTTGGCCACTGCCACCCTCGAGAATTACTGAAATCGGTCTCCCCGGCCGGCTCAGGCCACCGGCCGGAGCCGCTCAAAAAAGCCGGTTGAGGCCGTCGTAGGCCGCTACCCGATAGGCTTCGGCCATGGTCGGGTAGTTGAAGGTGGTGTTGACGAAATACTTGAGGGTATTTTGCTCACCTGGCTGGTTCATGATCGCCTGGCCGATGTGCACGATCTCCGAGGCCTGGTAGCCGAAGCAATGCACGCCGAGTACTTCCAGGGTTTCGCGGTGGAACAGGATTTTCAGCATGCCTTGCGGCTCACCGGCAATCTGCGCACGCGCCATGCTCTTGAAGAACGCCTTGCCCACTTCGTAAGGCACCTTGGCCTTGGTCAGTTCGTGCTCATTCTTGCCGATCGAGCTGATCTCGGGAATCGTGTAGATCCCGGTCGGCACGTCGTTCACGTAGCGCCAGCTGCCGTTGTCGACAATGCTGCCAGCGGCCGAGCGGCCCTGGTCATGGGCGGCACTGGCCAGGCTTGGCCAGCCGATCACGTCACCGGCGCCGTAGATGTTCGGCACGCAGGTGCGGTAGTTCTCATCCACTTCGATCTGGCCACGGCTGTTGACCTTGACCCCGATGTTTTCCATGCCCAGCTTGTCGGTGTTGCCGGTACGGCCGTTGCACCACAGCAAGGCGTCGGCCTTGATCTTCTTGCCAGACTTGAGGTGCAGGATCACCCCGTTGTCCAGGCCTTCGACCCGCTCGTACTCTTCGTTATGGCGCACGGTGATGTTGTTGTTGCTGAAGTGGTAGCTCAACGCCTGGGAGATTTCCGAGTCGAGGAAGCTGAGCAACTGGTCGCGGTTGTCCACCAGCTCGACCAGTACACCCAGGCCACTGAAGATCGAGGCGTATTCACAGCCGATCACGCCGGCGCCGTAGATGATCAGTTTGCGCGGGGTATGGCCCAGGCTCAGGATGGTGTCGCTATCGTAGATACGCGGGTGGTGGAAATCGATGTCCGCTGGGCGATACGGGCGCGAACCGGTGGCGATGATGATGTGCTTGGCCACCAGCTTCTCGACCACGCCATTGGCGCAGACCACTTCGACGGTTTGCTCATCGGCAAAACTGCCGGTGCCGAAGAACAGGTCGACGCGGTTACGGGCGTAGTAGCCGGTACGCGAGGCGACTTGCTTGGAGATGACTTTTTCAGCGCTTTTCAGTACGTCCGGGAAGGAGAACCAGCGCGGCTCACCAATGGCCCGAAACATCGGATTGGTATTGAACTGCATGATCTGCCGTACCGAGTGACGCAATGCCTTGGACGGGATGGTACCCAGGTGGGTGCAGTTACCGCCGACCTGGCGACGGCTATCGACCATCGCCACCTTGCGCCCTGCTTTGGCAGCGTTCATCGCCGCACCTTCTCCAGCTGGGCCGGAACCCAGTACCACCACGTCGTAGTTGTAGACAGCCATGCGTACTCCTCAGAACAGGCCAGGCGTACGGTTGGACGCCGGGCTAAATCATGCCGCGGCCAGCGTGCATGAAGGACAATTTGGCTCAAGTGTGTGAACCGGGGCACAGTCTATAGAAGGCCGAGCGCCGCGAACATTAACCCTTGGTCGCGTCGTAGGCCAGTGTTGCCATACTACAGGACGCAAACCAGCGCCGAATTCAGGATGAGCCATTATGCGACAACTATTTTTCTGTTTGATGCTGATGGTGTCGCTCACGGCGTACGCCAACGATGCACAGCGGCTCAAGCAGGCAAGCTTCCCCGCAAAGGTTGCGGGGCTGGCCCTGAAAAACCAGGCGGTGTTCAACTATCTCTGGGCGGATGTGTATGCCGCGGCGCTGTATGCACCCGCTGACCTGCCGGCAAAGCAGGCTTGGGACCAGCAGAAGGCTGTGCGCCTGGCGCTGTATTACTTTCGCGACATTGATCGCGATGATGTGATCAAGGCGGCCACCGTCACCTTGGAGCGCCAGCAAGCCAATGCCGGGTTGAACCCAGAGATAGCCAAGCTGCACGCGCGCTTTCGGGATATTCGCAGCGGTGATCGCTATGCCCTGGATTTTCGTCCGGGGCGCGGGTTGAATCTGGAGATTAATGGCCAGGTGGTGTTCAGCAGTCCGGACGCTGAATTAGCGAAGGCCTACCTGGGTATCTGGCTCGGGCCCAAAGGGCTGTCGGGCAGTTTGCGCAACACGCTACTCAAGTGATGGCGGCGTTGACGGTTCCATCGTCATCGCAGGCAAGCCAGCTCCCACAGGTAAATGCAGTTCAACTGTGGGAACTGGCTTGCCTGCGATAAGGCCCTCCCAGCCACCACAAAAACCACAGGCATAAAAAAGCCCCGAACCAGTCGGGGCTTTCTCATTCAGCGCACAGGCTTAGCGCGGAAACGCAGGCGGGTTGACCCCAGCCATGTCTTCCATCACGCGAACCACCTGGCAGCTGTAGCCGAACTCGTTGTCGTACCACACGTACAGCACAACACGGTTGTCCTGGGTGATGGTCGCTTCGGCGTCCACCACACCGGCGTGGCGCGAGCCAACGAAGTCGGTGGAGACCACTTCCTGAGAATTGACGAAGTCGATCTGCTTATGCAGGTCGGAGTGCAGCGCCATGTAGCGCAGGTACTCGTTCATCTCTTCACGGGTGGCGGCTTTCTCAAGGTTGAGGTTGAGAATGGCCATCGACACGTTCGGCGTCGGTACGCGGATCGCGTTACCGGTCAGCTTGCCGGCCAGTTCAGGCAGGGCCTTGGCAGCAGCGGTGGCAGCACCGGTCTCGGTGATCACCATGTTCAACGCGGCGCTACGGCCACGGCGATCGCCCTTGTGGAAGTTGTCGATCAGGTTCTGGTCGTTGGTGTACGAGTGAACGGTTTCAACGTGGCCGTTAACGATGCCGAACTTGTCATTCACCGCCTTGAGCACCGGCACGATGGCGTTGGTGGTGCAGGACGCGGCGGACACGATCTTGTCGTCAGCGGTGATTTCAGCGTGGTTGATGCCGTGCACGATGTTCTTGAGCTTGCCTTTGCCAGGCGCGGTCAGCACAACGCGGTCAACACCCGGGCAAGCCAGGTGCTGGCCCAGGCCCTCGGCATCACGCCATACGCCGGTGTTGTCCACCAGCAGGGCGTTCTGGATGCCGTACTGGGTGTAATCCACCTCAGTCGGGTTCTTCGCGTAGATCACCTGGATCAGGTTACCGTTGGCGGTGATGGTGTTGTTTTCTTCGTCAATGGTGATGGTGCCGTTGAACGAGCCGTGTACCGAGTCGCGACGCAGCAGGCTGGCGCGCTTGGTCAGGTCGTTCTCGGCGCCTTTGCGCACCACGATGGCACGCAGGCGCAGGCCGTCGCCGCCACCGGTTTTCTCGATCAGGATGCGCGCCAGCAGGCGGCCGATACGGCCAAAGCCGTACAGCACCACGTCGGTGCCTTTACGGGCGGCAGCGTTTTGCTGGCCAACCACATCGGCCATTTCTTCACGCACGAACTGCTCGGCGGTGCGGCCAGCGCCTTCTTTGCGGAATTTGTAGGCCAACTTGCCCAGGTCTACCGAAGCCGCGCCGAGCTTGAGCTCGCTCATGGCTTTGAGCAGTGGGAATGTTTCGTGGACGGAGAGTTCGCTGTCGTCGGCGGAGCGATGGCGCGCAAAGCGGTGCGCTTTGAGAATCGCGATGACAGACTGGTTGATCAGGCTGCGGCCATAGATCGAGCTCACCACATTGTTATTGCGGTACAGCTGACCGATAAGCGGAATCATCGCTTCAGCGAGTGCTTCACGGTCGATCCATTCACCAAGACACTGGTCGGGCTTCTGAGTCACGGGAACCTTCCACATGTAGGGGCAGAAAAAAGGGGCTACATTATGTCGCCCGACTGAGCGTTGAGCAATGCGCGAAGGGCAACAAAAAGCCCTTGCAAAAAAATACCACCGCGCTACAGCCCAGGAAACACGCGGGTTCCAGAAGGCCACTAGTTTGGTGAGCAGGCCGACTTGTCCGTAACCCTCCTAAACATTCGCGCATTTTGGCACTACATATTGAGTCAAAACCCGCCATTGTTTGTCTTAGCCACTACATTTCCTACAAACCGTAATAGGCACAGTCAGCAACTGACAGGCGGCACCTGGGGCCGTTACAATTACCGACTTTGTCGCAACGCTTGGAGCTCAACCTTCCGTGCCCGTTCTGCGTCTACCGCTACTCCCTGCCGCGGCAGGTAAACAGTACTGGGGCAACCTGCCCGGTGCCGCCCTGAGCCTGGCCATTGCCGAGGCTGCCAGCGCAGCCAAGCGCTTTACCCTGCTGCTCACCGCCGACAGCCAAAGTGCCGAACGGTTGGAGCAGGAGCTGAGCTTCTTCGCCCCGGATTTGCCGGTGCTGCATTTTCCCGACTGGGAAACCCTGCCTTACGATCTGTTCTCGCCGCACCAGGACATCATCTCCCAGCGCATCGCCAGCCTGTACCGCTTGCCGGAACTGGCCCACGGCGTGCTGGTGGTGCCGATCACCACCGCCCTGCACCGCCTGGCGCCGACCAAGTTCCTGCTCGGCAGCAGCCTGGTGCTGGACGTGGGCCAGAAGCTCGACGTCGAGCAGATGCGCACGCGCCTGGAAGCCAGCGGCTACCGCTGCGTCGACACGGTGTACGAGCACGGTGAGTTTGCGGTGCGCGGCGCCTTGATCGACCTGTTCCCGATGGGCAGCAAGCTGCCGTACCGCATCGACCTGTTCGATGACGAAATCGAGACGCTGCGCACCTTCGACCCGGAGAACCAGCGTTCTATCGACAAGGTCGACTCGATCAAGCTGCTGCCGGCGCGGGAGTTTCCGCTGCAAAAAGACGCGGTAACACGCTTCAAGGCGCGCTTTCGTGAGCGCTTCGATGTGGATTTCCGTCGCTGCCCGATCTTCCAGGACTTGAGCAGCGGGATTACACCTGCCGGTATCGAGTACTACCTGCCGTTGTTCTTCGACGAGACCTCCACCCTCTTCGACTACCTGCCCCAGGACACCCAGGTGTTCTCGCTGCCGGGTATCGAACAGGCGGCGGAAAACTTCTGGAACGATGTGCGCAACCGCTACGAAGAACGTCGCGTCGATCCATCCCGGCCTTTATTGCCGCCCGCTGAACTGTTCCTGCCAGTTGAAGACTGCTTCGCGCGCCTGAAAAACTGGCCGCGTGTAGTAGCCAGCCAGCAGGACGTGGACGCCGGCAGTGGCCGGGAGCGTTTCCCGGCGAGCGCGTTGCCCGATTTGGCGATCCAGGCCAAAGCCACGCAACCGCTGGAGGCGCTGTCGAACTTCCTCGGCGACTTCCCGGGCCGCGTGCTGTTTACCGCCGAATCCGCCGGGCGTCGCGAAGTGCTGCTAGAGCTGTTGGAACGCCTGAAGTTGCGGCCGAAAACCGTCGACAGCTGGCCTGACTTTGTCGCCAGCAAAGAGCGCCTGGCGATCACCATCGCGCCGCTGGACGAAGGGCTGCGGTTGGATGACCCGGCGCTGGCCTTGATCGCCGAAAGCCCGCTGTTCGGCCAGCGCGTGATGCAACGCCGTCGCCGGGAAAAACGCGCCGATGCCAACAACGACGCGGTGATCAAGAACCTCACCGAGCTGCGCGAAGGCGCGCCGGTGGTGCATATCGACCATGGCGTGGGCCGCTACCTGGGCCTGCAGACCCTGGAGATCGACAACCAGGCCGCCGAATTCCTCACCCTGGAATACGCCGAGGGCGCCAAGCTCTACGTGCCGGTGGCCAACCTGCACCTGATCGCCCGCTACACCGGCAGCGACGACGCCTTGGCGCCGTTGCATCGATTGGGCTCCGAGACCTGGCAGAAAGCCAAGCGCAAGGCCGCCGAACAGGTGCGCGACGTGGCCGCCGAACTGCTCGACATCTATGCCCGCCGTGCTGCCCGCGAAGGTTATGCCTTCGCTGACCCCAAAGCCGATTACGCCACCTTCAGCGCTGGCTTCGCGTTCGAAGAAACCCCGGACCAGCAAACCACCATCGAAGCGGTGCGCGCCGACATGCTCGCGCCCAAGCCGATGGACCGCCTGGTGTGCGGCGACGTGGGCTTCGGCAAGACCGAAGTGGCCATGCGTGCAGCCTTTATTGCGGTACACGGCGGTCGCCAGGTGGCGATCCTGGTGCCGACCACCCTGCTCGCCCAGCAGCACTACAACAGTTTCCGCGACCGCTTTGCCGACTGGCCCGTGACCGTGGAGGTGATGAGCCGCTTCAAGTCCGCCAAGGAAGTGAACGCCGCCGTTGCCGACCTGGCCGAGGGCAAGATCGACATCGTCATCGGTACGCACAAGCTGCTGTCGGACGATGTGAAGATCAAGAACCTGGGCCTGGTGATCATCGACGAAGAACACCGCTTTGGCGTGCGCCAGAAAGAACAGCTCAAGGCCCTGCGCAGTGAAGTCGATATCCTCACCCTCACCGCCACGCCAATTCCGCGCACGCTGAACATGGCGGTGTCGGGTATGCGCGACCTGTCGATCATCGCCACGCCTCCGGCGCGTCGTTTGTCGGTGCGCACCTTTGTGATGGAGCAGAACAAGAGCACGGTCAAGGAAGCCCTGCTGCGCGAACTGCTGCGCGGCGGCCAGGTGTATTACCTGCACAACGATGTGAAAACCATCGAGAAGTGCGCCGCCGACCTCGCCGAACTGGTACCTGAGGCCCGTATCGCCATCGGCCACGGGCAGATGCGCGAGCGCGAACTCGAACAGGTGATGAGCGACTTCTACCACAAGCGCTTCAACGTGCTGATCGCCTCGACCATCATCGAGACCGGCATCGACGTGCCGAGCGCCAACACCATCATCATCGAGCGTGCCGACAAGTTCGGCCTGGCGCAGCTGCACCAATTGCGCGGTCGCGTCGGGCGCAGTCACCACCAGGCCTATGCCTACCTGCTCACACCGCCGCGCCAGCAGATCACTTCCGATGCGGAAAAACGCCTGGAAGCGATCGCCAATACCCAAGACCTCGGGGCCGGCTTTGTATTGGCCACCAATGACCTGGAAATCCGGGGTGCCGGTGAATTGCTCGGCGACGGCCAGAGCGGGCAGATCCA
The DNA here is from genome assembly GCF_001907715.1 of Pseudomonas sp. BTN1. Classification (NCBI taxonomy): domain Bacteria; kingdom Pseudomonadati; phylum Pseudomonadota; class Gammaproteobacteria; order Pseudomonadales; family Pseudomonadaceae; genus Pseudomonas; species Pseudomonas sp. BTN1. The sequence goes on from NZ_MPBM01000029.1 coordinate 110,330, forward strand.
GGCGGTGGGTTTCACGCTGTATATGGAGATGCTCGAACGCGCGGTAAAAGCCATCCGCAAAGGCGAACAACCGAACCTCGACCAACCCTTGGGCGGCGGCCCGGAGATCAACCTGCGCTTGCCGGCGTTGATTCCCGAAGACTACCTGCCGGATGTGCATGCACGGTTGATCCTGTACAAGCGCATTGCCTCGGCGGCCGACGAAGAAGGCCTCAAGGACTTGCAGGTAGAGATGATCGACCGTTTCGGCCTGCTGCCTGAACCGACCAAAAACCTGGTGCGCCTGACCCTGCTCAAGTTGCAGGCCGAGCAGTTGGGCATCAAGAAAGTCGACGCCGGGCCGCAAGGCGGGCGTATCGAATTCGAAGCGCAGACGCCGGTTGACCCGTTGGTGCTGATCAAGCTGATCCAGGGCCAGCCCAACCGCTACAAGTTCGAAGGGGCTACGCTGTTCAAGTTCATGGTGCCGATGGAACGCGCCGAAGAACGCTTCAACACTTTGGAGGCGCTGTTTGAACGCCTCATTCCGAAATCCGTTTAAGGACGCCCCCATGCGCGTGTTCCGCATTTTGAGCCTGTTGTTGGTGGTACTCGCACCTTCAGCCTTTGCCGACGGCCTGTATCAGGTGGAAATGATCCTGGTGCGCCAGAATGCAGAACCAGTGATCAACAGCCGCGCCGCCCCGGAAAACTGGGATGCGGGCGCGCCGCGCCTGGGTGAGCGGATGAGCCCGCCGCGCCTGGGCAATATCGTCGACAAGCTGCGCGCCGACGCCAACTACACGGTGCTCGCCCA
>NZ_MPBM01000003.1:0-32754 GCF_001907715.1 Pseudomonas sp. BTN1
ACCTCTCTGCCTGACACCCCACAATCCAACTGTGGGAGCGGGCTTGCTCGCGAAGGCGGCCTGACAGGCGACGCAGTTATACCGAGTACATATCCATTCCTGCGGTAACGGCCACTTAGGGTTCCGCCCTGACGGCGGCTCACTTTCGAAAAGCGCGAAAGTAAGCAAAGCGCTCTTGCCCCACCACTCGGCACCTCGCTTAGGCTCGGTGTGCCCGAACACAGGCTTGAATCCGTGGGCCGCCGCCACGCGCCATCCATGGCGCGGGGCGGCTAACCCGGCGTCCTGCCGGGTTACCCACGAATTCAAGCCTGCGTTCGGCCAGCGTGGTTTAACGGGGCGCCTGAGATCAAAAGCAGAGCAAGATCAAGATCAAGAGCGGCTCGCTTCGCATCGTGGTTACCGTTGGGTGGCAGATTTGAGGTCTTTGTCGATTGAACCGCCGCCATCGCAGGCAAGCCAGCTCCCACTTCTTGATCTGTGTACTTCAATCAATTTTCTCCAGCCACAGACTTTTCCTGTTCCCCAAAGGTCAACATCCTTCAAGCACCTTGACCCAGGAGATTCTCCCAAATGACCGCCCCCAAAGCCCTGTTGATCCTTCACGGCAAACAAGCCCTCAACGAGGATGTGCGCGCTGCCGTGCTGGCCCGGCGTGAGCAGGGTGGGGAGCTGGCCGTGCGGGTGACGTGGGAGGGCGGTGATGCCCGGCGACTGGTCAATGAAGCGCTGGCCGAGGGGTACACCCATATCATTGCCGGCGGTGGCGACGGCACCTTGCGCGATGTGGCCGAAGCCATGGCCCATGCCAACACCGACGCCAGCCTGGTGCTGATGCCCCTGGGTACCGCCAATGATTTCGCCAAGGCCGCCGGCGTGCCGTTGGAGCCGGCTGGCGCCCTGGCTTTGCTGGACGTGCCGCCCAAGACGATTGACCTGGGCCAGGTCGGTGGGCAAATCTTCCTGAACATGGCCACCGGTGGTTTTGGCAGCCAGGTCACGGCCAACACGTCCGAAGACCTGAAGAAGGTCCTGGGCGGTGCCGCGTACCTGTTTACCGGTTTAACCCGCTTCAGTGAATTGAAAGCCGCCTACGGTGAATTGGAAGGCCCGGATTTCCATTGGAAAGGCGAGTTGCTCGCGCTGGGCATCGGTAACGGTCGCCAGGCCGGTGGCGGGCATGTGCTGTGCCCCGGTGCATTGGCTGATGACGGGCTGTTGGATGTCAGCATCTTGCCGGCGCCTCAAGAGGTGGTCGGCACGTTGCGTGAGTTGATGAACAACGGCTGGGGCCTGGACACCATGTTCGTGCGCGCACGCCTGCCGTGGGTGAAGATCAAGGTCGCACAAGGCTTGTACATCAACCTCGACGGCGAGCCGCTGGAAGGCGACGACCTGCACTTCGAAGCGCTGCCCAAGGCCCTGCGCGTGCACTTGCCGCTGGGTTCGCCGTTAGTCGTCCAGGCTGATGATCTGCTCACGCACGGCAAATAACACCAGGCCCGCCACGTCAAAAATCTGCAAGCGCTTCATGATCTGCGAGCGGTGGGCTTCGACAGTCTTGATGCTCAGGCCCAGGCCGTGGGCAATTTCCCGGGTGGATTTGCCGCGCACGATCAAGCGCAGGATTTCCAGTTGCCGCGCCGTCAGGCTGTGGCTGTGGGCGACAGGCGCGCTGGGGGCCTGGCTACGGATCAGCGCCTGGTTGATCACTGTGTGGGCGATGGCGGGGCTCAGGTAGCGTTCGTTGTTACGCAGGGCCAGCAGGGCATGTTCCAGCTCGTTGGCGGTGGTGTCCTTGAGCAGGTAGCCGTGGGCACCGGACTCCAGTGCGCGCATGATCAGGTCCGGCTCGGTGTGCATCGACAGAATCAGCACCTTGCACGTGGGGTAAAAACGCTTGAGTTGCTGCAAGGCATCCAGCCCGCCGGTGTGCTTCATCGACAGGTCGAGCAGCACGATATCTGGCTGCAAGGCACTGTATTGCTCCAGTAGTTGCGCGCCATCGCTTGCTTCGCCGATGACGCTGTAGCCGGGAATATCCAGAATCAGCGCGCGCACGCCGGCGCGAATCAGTGCATGGTCGTCTACCAAGAGTAAATTGCAGGTCACTCGAGAACCTTAGGGGCGCTGGCCCGTTCGAGAGCGCGGGGCGCCCAAGGGAAAAGTGCGTTGATGCGTGTACCTTTGCCGGGCTCGCTGCTGACGGAAAAGGTGCCTCCCAGTTGGTGTGTTCGTTCGCACATACCGGCCATGCCCCGTTGGCCTTCCCGGCCCGGATCGGGGGCAGGCAAGAACCCCTGGCCGTCATCGCAGATTATCAACGACAAGCCTTCAGGCAGGCGTTGCAGACGCACCAGCAGGTTGCGAGCCTTTGCATGGCGAAGCATGTTGGTCACCGCTTCCTGAGTGACGCGAAAGGCCGCCACGGCCATTTCTTCGGGGATGCCGGTGAGCCGTTGCTGGCACTCCAGGCTCCAGCACACCTGGGTGTTTTCCAGGGTCTTGAGCAGGTGCGCGCGCAGGCTGGCTTCCAGGCCCAGGCTGGTCAGTTGGCGCGGGTTGAGGATGGCGCAGACGTCACGCACCTTGGCCAGGGTTTCATTGAGCGTATTGCACAGCACCGAACAATGGTTTTGCAGATCCTGGGGCAGGCGGCGCTGCAGCCATTCACTTTGCAGCTTGGCGGCTGTCAGTAGCTGGCCGATGTCGTCATGCAGTTCGCGGCTGAGTCGGTGACGTTCGTTCTCCTGAACTTGCAATAAGCGGGCGGCCAGTTCCTGAGGCTCGAACTTGATGGCTGTGCGCGAACGCCACTGTTGCAGCCCGACCACCATCAGCGTGGCGAGGTTGAGCAGCACGATCAGCAACGGCAGTGGCGCGTCCAGCAGATAGACCCACAGGCTCGCCACCAACGAGCACAGGCATAGCGAAAGGGTAAGGCGGCGCGCGTGGCCGGGGGACACGGACCTGGCGATAAGTGACTTGAAACTGGCGTACATAGCGGATGGAGCCAATGAGGGTTCACTGCGGGGAGGCCGGTTGACCGGGCTCTGTTTGGAGTGCGCTGCCAAATCGTTTTTAAGCCTGTTGAAGTTAAATCACTTCGGGGGGTGCATAGTAACACCCCTATTAGCGTTGGTCGTCTGATTGGGTTTATGGCCCACGCGAATACTCTGGGCAGGCACCCCAGAGTTCAACATGGAAAGTTGTATTAACAAAGTTGGTTTGTATCGTTATTGCATTGATAGCTAATTGATATTTATTGTGCGCGCCGATCATGCTGCGGAGTGTATTGGGGGGCTTTTTGCGGGATCTGCAAGCTGACCGCCTCAATCAGCGACGATTGCTCTTCTTCATCCAGACTAAGCTTGCCAGTACGGATATCGATCAGTTCCAGTTGCCAGGCCAGTAGCGTCAAGCAGTCATGCAAGGCATGCAGCGCCTGGTCATGCAATTGCACCGGGCTCACGGCATTGGCAATCAAGTATTGAATCTGCCGAGAGAACTCGCTAATGGCCTGCAATGCGAGACAGTCTGCGCTCTCGGCGAGCTTGTTCAGGCTGGCTTTCATGCAGTCGATAGCGTCACTGTCGTTTCGAATCAAATGCAGGTGGTTCAAGCACTCTTCTGACCTGATCAGCAGCTTTTCAGCCTCGTGCAGGAACTCGGGAAGTGCAGATTGCCACTCGTTACCGTCGTTCATCATGCAGGTCTCCGCAACGTAGGGTCGGATGATGAGATGTCGCACCGGGTGAATGACGTAAAACTAGCGCTGAAATACGGCTCGGACTTGTAGGTCGATTCTGATAATCCAGTAGGACGTTTAGCGAAGTGCTCACGAAAGTCGTATGTAGCCCCGGTTGTACGGGATGACACGACTTCAGTTGCCGATACGTGAGTGCCTGAAAGGCCCGTGGGCCAAGGGCTGGGGATGGCAAACAAAAGCCTGACTCCATTCATGCAATGAGAATGGCGTCACATTAATGGCTATTAGATATCGCGAATATCAGGTTGGGCCTGATTGCGCATAGGGGAATCCCCTATGTGGTGGAACTGCACGTCAATTCGACTGTCGCGCAAGGCGGCTTGAAAGAGCATCAGGGGCCTAGGCAGTAAAGCATGATGTCAGTGTGACATCAATGGATTTACATGGCATTTTATTCGGGTCAAGGTCCGGCGCTTGCCGCCGATAACGTGCTTATACAGTTGCACACCCTTTCAACGCGCCTGCGGCGTGTACACCAGGAGCTTTTAATGGCCGGCATTCTCGACACGGTAGATCAACGCACACAATTGGTGGGTGAGAATCGCCTGGAAATTCTCATGTTCCGCCTCTTCGGACGGCAGTTGTTCGCGATCAACGTGTTCAAAGTGCAGGAAGTGCTGCAGTTGCCCAAGCTGACCCTGATGCCCCAGCGCCACCCGTTCGTGTGTGGGGTGGTCAACCTGCGTGGCCAGACCCTGCCGGTGATCGACCTGTCCCAGGCCATCGGTATGCGTCCTTTGGTGCCGGGCCCCAACAGCACCATTATCGTCACCGAATATAATCGCTCGGTGCAGGCGTTCCTGGTGGGCGGTGTCGACCGCATCGTCAACATGAACTGGGAAGCCATCCTGCCGCCGCCGGCCAGCGCCGGTCGCCAGCACTACCTCACCGCCATCAGCAAGGTCGATGAGCAACTGGTGGAAATCATCGACGTGGAAAAAGTCCTCGCCGAGATCGTGCCCTACAACGCCAAGGTCTCCCGGGACAAACTTGAAGACCCGGTGCTGGAGCGTGCCCGTGGCCGCGAAGTGCTGCTGGTGGATGACTCCAACGTGGCGTTGTCGCAGCTGCGTGACACCCTGGGCCAGTTGGGTGTGAAGATGCACATTGCCAGCGACGGCCTCAAGGCACTGAACATGCTCAAGGCCTGGGCTGACAGTGGCCAGGTCATGACCGACAAACTGCTGATGATCTTTACCGACGCTGAAATGCCCGAGATGGATGGCTACCGCCTCACCACCGAGATCCGCAACGACCCACGCCTGCGCGGTCTGTACGTGGTGATGCACACCTCGCTGTCGGGCAGCTTCAATGATTCGATGGTCAAGAAGGTCGGCTGCGACAATTTCCTCTCCAAATTCCAGCCGGACAAGCTGGTGGACGTGGTGCGCCAGCGACTGATGTTGGACGAAATGCCCGCCTGACTTTAGGATGACACTTTGTTTCCTAGGAAGGCAGGCCCATGCTGCGTCTCAGCGCGTTGTACCGTTACCCCTTGAAGTCCGGCAAGGCCGAAACTTTGCAGCAGATTGGGCTGGATAAACTCGGGTTGGACGGGGATCGACGCTGGATGCTGGTGGATGAAGCCAGCGGGCGGTTCCTGACGCAGCGGGCCGTGGCGAAGATGAGCCAGCTCTCGGCGTTATGGAACAGCAGCGGGGGCCTCACCCTGAGCTCGCCGGGCTACGCGCCGCTGGATGTAGCGTTGCCGGGCAGCGCCAGCGAACTGCGCGGTGTGACCATTTGGCGTGACACTCTGCGCGTGCCGGATGCTGGCGATGAGGCCGCGGCCTGGGTCAGCGCGTTCATTGGCAAGCCAACGCGCCTGGTGCAACTGCCCCTGGAACGTGCGCGCACCACCGAAGCCGGTTATGGCAAGGATGACGACAAGGTCGGCTTCGCTGACGGCTACCCGTTGCTGTTGATCGGCCAGGGCTCCCTCGACGACTTGTGTGTAAAGATCGGCCGCCCGATGGAGATGCTGCGTTTTCGTCCCAACCTGGTCATCGAAGGCGCCGAGGCCTTCGCCGAAGACGGCTGGAAGCGCTTGCGCATCGGCGATATGGAGTTTCGGGTGGTCAAGCCGTGTTCGCGGTGCATCCTCACCACCATCGACCCCCAGACCGGTGAGCGCAGCCCCGATCGCGAGCCCTTCACGACACTGGAAACCTACCGCAAGACCGAAAAGGGCGCGATGTTCGGCCAGAACCTGGTCAACGATGGCATCGGGCGCCTGGAAGTCGGCATGCCGGTAACGGTGTTGGAATAAAAAAAGCCCGTCTGGTGGGAGACGGGCTTTTTTGTGTGCCGGGTACCGCTTAGCCGCGGTATTCACACAGGTAGGCGGTGTCCACCGCAACCTTCAATTGGAACTTGCTGTTGGCCGGTACGTGGAACTGACTGCCGGCGGCGAAGGTTTCCCAGTCGCTGCTGTCAGGCAGCTTCACGGTCAGGGCGCCGGAGACCACGTGCATGATTTCACGTTGGGCGGTGCCGAATTCGTATTCACCCGGAGCCATCACGCCGATGGTCGCCGGCCCTTCTGCGGTGCCGAAAGCGATCGACTTGACGGTGCCGTCGAAGTACTCGTTGACTTTGAACATGGGTGAATCCTCGGAAAAAGGTCAAGACTTACGCCAACCACTGTAGGAGCGAGCTTGCTCGCGAAAAACCTGAGAACACCGCGTTAAAGCTGAGGCGCTGCGTTATCGTTGGCGACCTTCGCGAGCAAGCTCGCTCCTACAGGTGGGCAGCATCAACGGAAATTGGCTGGCCAGTATGCCCAAGGCTGCAAGCGCTGCCTAGACCGGCAAAATCAGTGGCAGCAGGCGCGCGGTGTTGCGTGCATCCTCCAGGGCGCGATGCTGCTGGCCATTGAACTGCATTCCGGCCAATTGCAGCGCACCATTGAGCCCCAGCGGCTTGTCCAGGCGCCGGGCCTTGGCAAAGCGTTGCTTGAGGTTCACATGCGGCGTGTCGCCCAAGGCGCTGGCGAGGCCATGGCGCTGCCACTCCAGCTCAAGCTGCACGCGATCATAGTCACCCCAGCTGGCCCAGCCTTCCAGGCGTGGCTGATGTTGGCCCAGCCAGCGCTCGAACAGCGGCCACACCTCGGTGATCGGCGCGGCCATGTCGATATTGGCCTGGGTGATATGGGTGAGTTTGCGGCAAAAGGGTGTCAGCAATGGCCGGCGCAAGGGCCGCACAAAGCGCTGGAAGTGGTCCAGTTCGCGGCCCTGGCGGTTGACCAGGCTGGCACCGATCTCGATGACTTCCATCTCCGTCACGGGCCAGCCGCCGTCATCCGTTGTGGCTTCAAGGTCAATAATCAGCCAATGAGGCATGTGCAGGTTCCCGTACTCGTCCCTTCCTGATGGGGATAGAGCGTAGCCCGGCCCTGTAGTTCCGCCTAGGGGCGTTATTCGATCTCCAGCAAAACCTGACGGTTGCGCACCTGATCGCCCGTCATGACGCGCATCTCCTTGACGGTGCCATCGATGCCGGCCTTCAACGGGTGCTCCATTTTCATCGCTTCGAGCACCAGCAACAGTTGGCCTTTGCTGACGGCCTCACCGACGCACACCCGTATATCGACGATTGCGCCGTCCATGGGCGCCTGGACCGTGCCGCTGCTGGCGTCGGCCTGGCGGCTGGCGACTTGCTGGGTGCGGTCGGTGACGGTCAGCCCTGGCAGCCATAGCCGGTTGCCGTCCAGGTGATAGGCGATGCGGCGGCGGATACCGTTGATGACCAGGCTGGCGTGGCGGCCGTCGGTGGTGAGTTGCAGGTCGTCAACGCTGACACTGTGGAGTTGGCCGTTGACCTCCAGGCGGTACGTGGCGGGGACACTCGCCGTGTTGCGCCAGCGCGCGAGTGTTTGGGGGTGCTGGTTGGCGCTGTGTTGATAAAACAGCGCGGCGGCCAGCGAGAGCTGTTCAGCGGTCGCCGTCTGCTGTGAGATGACGCTGAAGTGTTCGGCGATCAAGCCCGTGCTGAAGTCGCCGTTGATAAAGTCCGGGTGCTTGAGCAGGTCGATGAGCAAGCGCTGATTGGTCGCTACCCCCAGTAATACACTGTCTTCCACGGCCCGCAGCAGTTTTCGCCGGGCTTCTTCGCGGCTGGCGCCGTGGGCGATGATCTTGCCCAGCATTGGGTCGTAGAACGGGCTGACGGTTTGGCCTTCAAGCAATCCATGGTCGATGCGTACGCCGGGGGCTGGTTCCCAACGCAACACGTCACCGGTTTGCGGCAGGAAACCCTGGGCCGGGTCTTCGGCGTACAGGCGCACTTCCATGGCGTGGCCGGTCAGGGTCACCTGTGATTGGGTGAGTGGCAGCGGTTGGCCGGCGGCGATCTGCAACTGCCAGTCCACCAGGTCGAGGCCGGTAATCATCTCGGTGACGGGGTGTTCGACTTGCAGGCGCGTGTTCATTTCCAGGAAATAAAACTGGCCGTTGCGGTCGAGCAGAAACTCCACGGTGCCGGCACCTACATAGTTCACCGCCCGCCCCGCCTTGAGCGCGGCTTCGCCCATGGCCTGGCGCAGATCGGCCGTCATCACGGAGCAGGGCGCTTCTTCAATGACTTTCTGATGGCGGCGCTGGATCGAACAGTCGCGCTCGCCGAGGTAGATGAGGTTGCCATGGCTGTCGCCGAACAGTTGCACTTCCACGTGGCGCGGGTCGATTAGCGCCTGTTCGAGGATCAGCTCGTCGCTGCCGAACGCATTCATGGCTTCCGAGCGTGCGGTGCGCAGTTGCTCCAGCAGCTGTTCGCGCTGATGCACCAGGCGCATGCCACGCCCACCGCCACCGGCGCTGGCCTTGATCATCAGTGGGAAGCCGATGCGTTCGGCTTCCTGTTGCAGGGTGGCATCGTCCTGGGCACTGCCTTGGTAGCCGGCGATGCAAGGTACGCCGGCGTCGAGCATGGCGAGTTTAGCCAGGCGTTTGCTGCCCATCAGTTCGATCGCCTCGACGCTGGGGCCGATGAAGGTGAGAGTGGCCTGCTGGCAGGCGCGGGCGAAGTCGGGGTTTTCCGAGAGGAAACCGTAGCCGGGGTGAATGGCGTCGGCGCCGGTCAGCTGGGCGGCGGCGAGGATGGCCTCTGTGTTCAGGTAGGACTGGTGGACGGGCGCCGGGCCGATGTGTACGGCTTCATCGGCCATCTGCACGTGCAGGGCGTCGGTATCCGCGTCGCTGTACACGGCCACGGTGCGGTAGCCGAGGGCCTGGGCAGTGCGCTGGATGCGGCAGGCGATTTCGCCGCGGTTGGCGATCAGGATCTTGCTGAATGCGGGCATTGGGTTATCCCTTGGCTGATGGGGTGTTTGTTCTGGCCTCTTCGCGAGCAAGCCCGCTCCCACAGGTTGGAATGCATTTCAAATGTGGGAGCGGGCTTGCTCGCGAAGGCGTCATTTGCACCAACTCGGCTTTCGCTTCTGCACAAACGCCTGCGTCCCCTCAACCCCTTCCTCACTCCTCACCGCCTCGGCAAACCACTGCGCCCCGCGATCCAGCACGGTCTGAAGGGGCTCATCCACACTGGCCAACAACAAGGCTTTGGTTCGCGCATTTGCCCCCGGCGCGCACTGCAACACCTGCCCCAAGACCTCATCCACACGCTGCGCCAATGCCTGGGAGTCGTGCTCGACAAAATGCACCACACCCAGCCGCCCAGCCTCCACCCCATCAAACCGCGCCGCTGTCAGCGCCAGGCGCCGCGTGTGGGTAAGGCCAATACGCTTGACCACAAAGGGCGCAATCTGCGCCGGCAACAAGCCCAGGCGGGTTTCCGGCAAGCCGAATTGCGCCTGGCCCTGTGCAATCGCAATATCACTCACGCACGCCAGCCCGAACCCACCGCCCAGCACCGCGCCTTGCAGCACCACGATCACCACCTGCGCCAGCGCCTCCACCTCTTGCAGCAAGGTCCCAAACGCGCGGTTCAACGCTTGCAGTTGATCCCCCGCGCCGACCAGATCCTTCACATCGGCCCCCGCGCAAAAATGCCCGCCCGCGCCGCTGATCACCACGGCGCGCACCTGGCTGTCCAACTGCGCCAGTACCGCACGCAGCTCATTGACCATTTCAAGGCTCATCGCATTGCGGCATTCAGGCCGGTTGAGGGTGACGTGGAGCACGCCGTTGTGGGCTTCGAGCAGCAAGGTGTTCATGGCTTTTTACCGGGCAGGGTGCCCATCAGTTTGCAGATGATGCCCAGCATGATTTCGTCGGCACCGCCGCCAATCGACACCAGGCGCACGTCGCGATAGGCGCGGGCCACCGGGTTGTCCCACATGAAGCCCATGCCGCCCCAATATTGCAGGCAACTGTCGCTGACCTCACGGCCCAGGCGCCCGGCCTTGAGCTTGGCCATGGAGGCCAGCCGCGTGACGTCCTGGCCTTTGATGTATTGCTCGGTGGCCTGGTAGACCAAGGCGCGCAGGCATTCGATTTCGGTGGCCAGTTCCGCCAGGCGAAAGTGGATCACCTGGTTGTCGATCAACGCCTTGCCGAAGGTCTGGCGCTCCTTGCAGTATTCGATGGTGCTGTCGATGCAGTACTCCAGGCCCTTGATCATATTGGCCGCGCCAAACAGGCGTTCCTCCTGGAACTGCAACATCTGCATCATGAAGCCCGCGCCTTCGTGGCCGATGCGGTTGCGTTGCGGCACGCGCACGTCGTCGAAAAACACCTGGGCGGTCTCGGAGCTGTGCATGCCGAGTTTTTCCAACGGCGGGCTGACGCTGATGCCGGGGCTGTTCATCGGCACCATGATCAGGGATTTGTTGATATGCGGCTTGTCGTCCGAGGTGTTGGCGAGCAGGCAGATGAAGTCGGCGCTGGGCGAATTGGTGATCCACATCTTGCTGCCATTGATCACATAGTCGTCGCCATCCTTGCGCGCATGGGTCTTGAGCCCGGCCACGTCGGAGCCGGCACCGGTTTCCGAGACACCGATGCAGCCGACCTGTTCGCCGCTGATGGCCGGGCGCAGGAACTCTTCGCGCAGTTCATCGGAGCCGAAGCGCGCCAGGGCCGGGGTGCACATATCGGTCTGCACACCAATGGACATGGGGATGCCGCCGCAGCGGATGGTGCCGAACTCTTCGGCGGCGATGATGGAATAGCTGTAGTCCAGGCCCATGCCGCCGAATTTTTCCGGTTTGGAAATGCCCAGCAGGCCGAGGTCGCCGGCCTTGCGGAAGATCTCGTGAATGGGAAAGCGTCCGGCTTTTTCCCATTCATCCACGTGCGGGTTGATCTCGCGGTCGACGAAGGCGCGCACGGTGCGGCGCAGTTCCTGGTGTTCCTGGGTGAAGATCATTTTTATTGTTCTCCCTGTTGGGACGCGGAGCGTCCTGGTTTGCATTCCCACGCGGAGCGTGGGAACGATCACCCACGTGGAGCGTGGGAATGATCAGCGCGCCACGCCGAAGGTGTTCGGTTGCAGTTGCCGCAGTTCGGCTTCGTGACAGATATCCAGCAAAAATCCGAGCAAGGTGCGGGTGTCCCGTGGATCAATCAGCCCGTCGTCCCACAGGTTGGCGCTGCCGTAGAGGGCGGTGGACTGGCTGTCGAGCTTCTGCGCGGTGACCTGTTCGAGCATGTCGAGCACCTTGGGGTCGGGCACCAGGCCATCCTTGAGTTGCTTGGCCTCGGTGACAATGCGCAGCACCTTACCGGCCTGTGCGCCGCCCATCACTGCCGTGCGGCTGTTGGGCCAGGCGAAGATAAAGCGCGGGTCCAGGCCGCGGCCGCACATGGCGTAGTTGCCGGCACCGTAGGAGCCACCGACCACGATGGTGAGTTTAGGCACCCGGGCATTGGCCACCGCCTGGATCATCTTCGCGCCGTGCTTGATTACCCCTTGCTGTTCCGACTCGGTGCCCACCATGAAGCCGGTGGTGTTGTGCAAAAACAGCAGCGGCGTGCGGCTTTGGTCGCACAGCTGGATAAACTGCGCGGCTTTGCTCGCGCCCTTCGGCGTGATGGGGCCGTTATTGCCGATCACTCCCACGGCGCGCCCCTGGATATGCAGATGGGCACAGACGGTGTGGGGGTCGAACTCGCCCTTGAATTCCAGCAGGTTGGAACCGTCAGCCAGGCGCGCCAGGATCTCGCGCACGTCGTAGGGTTTTTTCGGGTCATCGGGGATCAGCCCCAACAGCTCTTCAATCGGATACAGCGGTTCGCGATAAGCGCGTTGTGGTGCGTGCGGCAAGCGATCATTCCAGGGCAGCAGGCCCACAATTTCACGCACGATGCGCACGCCGTCGGCATCGTCTTGGGCCAGGTACTCAGCGGTGCCGGCGGTTTGCGCGTGCATCTGCGCACCCCCCAGTTCTTCATCGGTGGCGACTTCGCCAGTGGCGGCCTTGAGCAACGGTGGCCCGGCGAGGAACAGCTTGGCCTTGCCGCGCACCACCACCACGTAATCCGACAGGCCCGGCTGATACGCACCGCCGGCCGTGGCCGAGCCGTGCACCACGGTAACCTGCGGCAAGCCCATGGCGGACATGCGGGCCTGGTTGGCAAAGCTGCGCGCGCCTTCGACGAAAATCTCGGCGGCATAGTTGAGGTTGGCGCCACCGCTTTCGGCGAGGGTCACCACCGGCAGTTTGTTTTCCATGGCGATCTGTTGCAGGCGCAGGGATTTCTTCAGCCCGGAAGGGGAAATGGTGCCGCCTTTGATCGCGCTGTTGTTGGCCACCACCAGCATGCGCACGCCGCTGACATAGCCGATGCCGGCGATCAGCCCGCCACCGGCGGCGCTGCCGTCCTTGTCGTCGTGGAGCTTGTAGCCGGCCAGGCTGGCCAGCTCCAGGAACGGCGCGCCGGGGTCCAGCAGCAGGTTGAGGCGCTCACGGGGCAGCAATTGGCCGCGCTTGTCGAACTTGGGCTTGGCTTCCTGGGCCTTGGCCAGCAGGGCGTGTTCCAGTTGGCGCAGTTGGGCGATGCACGCCAGCATGGCTTCACGGTTTTGCGCGAAGGCTGGGCTGTCAGGGTCGATCAGGGTTTCAATGACTGGCATGGCGTTATTGCTCCGCCTTGAGCACATCCGGCAGATAGGCGCGGTGGAACCCATTGAACGGCTCGCTTGGCGCCTGCGCCTTGTGCAGCGGCCATGCGCGGCTGCCCAGGCTCGCGGCGCCGTCGATGCGCAGGGTGCTGCCGCTGATAAAGGCCGCAGCCGGGCTGAGCAGGAAGACGATGGCCGCGCTGACTTCCGATTCGGTGCCGATGCGCTTGAGCGGCACATGCTCACGCAGGGTGGGAATCACCGCCTTGAAGGCGCCTTCGTAGGTGTCCATGCCGCTGGAGGCAATCCAGCCAGGCGCCACGGCGTTGACGCGCACCCCGGCATAGCCCCACTCAAACGCGGCGGTCTTGGTGAAGTTGTCCATGCCGGAGCGCGCCGCGCCGGAGTGGCCCATGCCGGGCATGCCGCCCCACATGTCGGCGAGCATGTTGACGATCGCGCCACCGTGCTTGCTCATCGACTGGTTGAACACTTCCCGCGCCATCAGGAAACCGCCCACCAGGTTGGTGCGCAGTACGGTTTCAAAGCCCTTCTGATTGATCGCCGCCAGTGGCGACGGGTATTGGCCGCCCGCGTTATTCACCAGGCCATGGATGGGGCCGTGGTCGTGCAGGATCTGCGTGACCAGCGCTTTCACCGCCTCTTCCTCACGAATGTCACAGGCATGCCAATGGGCCACGCCGCCATCTTCAGCAATTTCCGCCGCGACCTTCTGCAGTTTTTCTGGCTTGCGCCCCACCAGGATCACGCAGGCACCAAGGGCCGCCAGCTCATGGGCGGTGCAGCGGCCAATGCCACTGCCGCCTCCGGTGACAATCACGGTTTGCCCCTTGAACAGGTCGGCTTTGAAGATCGAGTCGAAGGCCACGGCGACGGTCCTTTAGGTGAGTTGGTCGGCAATGTGTTGCGGCACGGCGATGGGGATTTCCAGCAGTTGCTGAGCGAAGGCTTTGCCTTGCGGGTCGATGCGCAGGCTGGCGATACCGCCGCCGCCCAGGGCATTCTCCAGCAGGAAATTCAGGCTGTGGCTGCCGGGCAAATACCAGCGTTCGACGCGGCCATGGATCGGGTCGAGCACGTGGTCCATCCAGTCGACGATTACCTCCGGGGTCAGGGCTTCGGCGATCCACGGCAGGTAGTCAGGGTGGCGAGCGATCACGCCGATATTGCTGTGGTTGCCCTTGTCACCTGAGCGCGCCACGGCGAGTTTCACCAGCGGCACACTGGCATCGGCACGGCCCTCCGGCTTGGCCGGCTCGATGGGCACAGCCGGCGTGAGCAGAGGCGCGGAGGCGGGCAGCTCGACGGCATGACGTTGGCCTTGGTACTCGATGGCGACGCTACACCGTGATTTGTCGACCAGGAACGAAAACAGCCGAATCAGCGGATACACCGTCGGCCGCCCGCCCACAATGCCGGTCAGCCCCGGTGCCATGCCGGTGGCCGCCTGGGCGATCTCGCGAGCGAACAGTACCAGCGCCTGCTTGTTCGGATGCCGCACCGCCAGCTTCACCACCACTTCGCGGCAATCCGCACGCCGGGCGTGGGCGCCGTAGGTGGCTTCGCTGCCGAGCAGTTCGATGTTGACGTCGGTGTAGGGCGCCCAGCCGCGCTGGCTGAACAGCTCCGAAGTCTTGTTGATCAGCGCCTGGCTGACCCGCTCGGCCTTGGCCACCGCGTCGATGCCAGCGAGCAGGCAACTGGCGGTGCAGCGAAAGCCATCGGGGTAGGTGGCGCTGACCTTGTACTGGTCGGTGGGTGGCAGGCCCTTGGCGCCGTGCAGGCGCACCGCGTGTTTGCCTTGTTGCTGCAGTTTGACCTGGCTGAAATCGCAGATCACGTCCGGCAGCACATAGGCGCGCGGGTCACCGATTTCATACAGCAGTTGTTCGGCCACGCTGAGTTCGCTGATCAGCCCCCCGCTGCCTTCGACCTTGTTGACGGTGAACTGGCCGTCGGCGCTGACTTCGACGATAGGGAAGCCGATGTGTTCGTAGTCGGGCACGTCACGCCAGTCGGTGAAGTTTCCGCCGGTGCATTGGGCGCCGCATTCGATGATATGCCCGGCCAGGGCGGCCTGGGCCAAGTGATCGTAGTCCTGCCATGACCAATTGAATTCATGCACCAGTGCCGCGCTGACCACTGCGCTATCGACCACCCGGCCGGTGATGACAATATCAGCGCCGAGTCCCAGGGCCTGGGCAATGCCCGGTGCGCCGAGGTAGGCGTTGGCGGACACGCACAGGGGCGGCAGCGGAGCGCCGTTGTACAGGTCGGTGACAGGTGGCAGCTGTTTGAGTTGAGGGTGCAGGTCATCGCCGAGCAACACGGCGATTTTCAGCGGGATGTGCGCGTTATCGCAGGCCGCTTGCAGGGCGGCGGCGCAGGCTTGGGGGTTGATACCACCGGCATTGCTGATCACCCGGATGCCCTGGCGCTGGATATCCGCCAGCAGGGGTGTCAGCACCTCGACAAAATCCGTGGCGTAACCGGCCTTGGGGTCTTTCAGGCGGGCACCGGCGAGGATCGACATGCTGACTTCCGCCAGGTAATCGAACACCAGGTAATCCAAGGCACCGCCCTGCACCAATTGGGCGGCGGCGGTGCAAGTGTCGCCCCAGAAGGCGCTGGCGCAGCCGATACGTACCGTCTTGCTCATGAGAAATCCTTCCTCCAAGGGCTGGTGTCGAGACTACCAAGCAAGCGCTTGGTTTGTAAACTCCAGTCACAAGTTTTACCCAAGCGCTTGCTTGGGTGGCAGTCACGGCCTAAATTGCCGGCCAAGACGACAGTAGACGTGAAGGAGAGCAGCATGGATGAGCACAAAGCCCTAGGGGTGATGCGCACCATGGTCGACAGTGGCCAATTGACCGACCCCGAGAGCGCCCGCGGCAAGTTGCTGCAAACCGCGGCTCATCTGTTTCGCAACAAGGGTTTCGAGCGCACCACCGTGCGAGATCTGGCCAGCGCCGTGGGCATCCAGTCCGGCAGCATCTTTCATCACTTCAAGAGCAAGGATGAGATATTGCGTGCCGTGATGGAGGAAACCATCCATTACAACACCGCGATGATGCGCGCTTCACTGGAGGAGGCGAGCACGGTGCGCGAACGCGTGCTGGCGCTGATCCGCTGCGAGTTGCAGTCGATCATGGGCGGCAGTGGCGAGGCCATGGCGGTGCTGGTCTACGAATGGCGCTCGCTGTCGGCCGAAGGCCAGGCGCACGTGCTGGCCCTGCGTGACGTGTATGAGCAGATCTGGTTGCAGGTACTGGGCGAGGCCAAGGCCGCTGGCTACATCCGGGGCGATGTGTTTATTACCCGGCGCTTCCTCACCGGGGCCTTATCCTGGACCACCACCTGGTTTCGTGCCCAAGGCAGCCTGACCCTTGAGGAGTTGGCCGAAGAGGCCTTGTTGATGGTGCTGAAGTCGGACTGAGGCGCAAGTTATTAATTTGCTGGCGAAAGTTGTCTCCCCCAGTAAAAACGCCTAGCTTATCGGCATTGAACTCTTCAACGGTGTGTGCCTCGATGTTTTCGCCATGGCGGCTGGCTGCAGGACTTACTTTATGGGCACTGGGCACCGCCGCGTGGACGCAGGCCGGTGCCGCGCAGTTGGTGAGAGTCGGCGCGGCGCATTTTCCGCCCTATACCGTGCGCCCTGAACAAGGCGCCGACACCGGGTTGCTGCCGCAATTGGTCGAGGCGTTGAACGCTGCGCAAACCGATTACCAGTTTGTGGTGGTGCCTACCTCGATCCCCCGGCGTTTTCGCGACTTCGAGCAAGGCCGGGTCGACATGGCGATCTTCGAAAACCCCTCCTGGGGTTGGCAGAATATTGCCCATACCAGTGTTGATATGGGGCTGGAAGATGCGGAGATTTTTGTCGCTCAGCGTCAGCCCGGTCGCGACCAGAGTTATTTTGCCGACCTCACCGGCAAGCGCCTGGCGGTATTCAGCGGGTATCACTATGCCTTTGCTGACTTCAATCCCGATCCCAAGAACATGGCCGAGCGTTTCAACGCGACGTTGACCTACTCCCATGACAGTAATCTGCTGATGGTTGCTCGTGGGCGTGCAGATATTGCGCTGGTTACCCGCTCGTACCTGAGTGATTTCATGGTGCGCAACGCAGACATGGCGGGGCAGTTTTTGGTGTCGGAGCGTATTGACCAGGTGTATCACCACTACGCGTTGTTGCGGCCCAAGGCACCGATCACTGGTCCGGCGTTTGCCGAACTGCTCAAGCGTCTGCGCGACAGTGGCCAGATGCTGAAGATTTTTGAGCCGTATCGTATTGATGTGACGCCGGTGCCCTGAGGTCTTAGTAAGTAAAATCCTTCGGGCTCAGTGGGATCAACTGTGGGAGCTGGCTTGCCTGCGATGGCAGCCTGACAGCCGACACAGATATAACTGATGCCCCGCGATCCAATGTGGGAGCTGGCTTGCCTGCGAAGACGGCCTGACAGTCAACACAGTTGGACCGTGTACATATCCATTCCTGCGGTAACGGCTACTTAGGGTTCCGCTTTTACAGCGGCCCACTTTTGAAAAGCGCAAAAGTAAGCAAAACGCTCTTGCCCCACCACTCGGCACTTCGCCTAGGCTCGGTGTGCCCGTAATCCGCCAGCGTGGTTTAACGGGGCGCCTAAGATCAAAAGCCAGATCAAGATCACAAGCAGATCAAGATCACAAGCAGATCAAGATCAAGAGCGGCTCGCTTCGCATCGTAGTTTCCGTGGAGCCCTTACCCACATATGTCGGCGCTGCATTAAACCCGCCGCGCAAACGTATCGCTATGACTGCCCGACACCTTGCGGCAATGCACCAGCGCGTCGCGAATCATGAAGTTCACCAGCGTCGGCGACACCCCAAGCTCCTTGGCGATGTCTTTTTGCGGCACGCCATGCAAGCGGTACATCTCGAACGCGTAGCGGGTGCGCTGGGGCAGTTGCGTCAGGGCGTCGGCGATGTTTTCCAGGGTGTTGAAATTGATGTGCGAGGTTTCCGGTGAAGCGCCGTGAATAACCACATTCAAGCCTTCCTCTTCGGTCCCGGAGTATTTGAGCTCCAGGGCCTGCTTGCGGTAATGATCGATCGCCAGGTTGCGCACGATCTGGAACAGATAACTCAGTTGGGCCTTGAACGATGAGGTGATGGTCGGCGCCGACTGCAGCCGGAAGTAGGCGTCCTGCACCACGTCTTCGGCGCGGGAACGGCACCCGGTGATACGGGCCGCGATCTTCACCAGAATCAGTCGATTGTCGACGAACGCCTGGAGAAGGGGTGAATCGCACCTGCCTGTGGATACTGGTTCCGTCATGGAAATCACCTTGCTGCGAATAGGTTAGGGGAGGGCATCCCTGCTGAGGCCTCCTACATATCGGGCAACAAATTATGCTTAATGATAATGATTGTCAAATGAGAAGGCGAACTAATCTTATGCGTTTGGCGAAGGTGTGAACCACGTCTCGCTCCCCCCCGGCGACTAATTATTTGAAGGCTCCGTCCGTTCTCATGGGTGACAGGTTCGTTAGTACAACGGCCAAGGATCAGCACCCGCAGGAGGACCAGATGGGTTTTTATCGTGCATTCAGCGTGTTTCAGTTCGGAGTCCTCGCGGGATGAGTACGTCCCTGCGGCTGCGCCTGTTTTGCCTGCCCCACTCAGGCGCCAGCGCCTCGGTCTACGCTCGCTGGCGCCGGGTGCTGCCGGACTGGCTGCAAGTGTGCCCGCTGGAATTGCCGGGACGCGGCATGCGCATGGACGAGCCATTGCAGCGCGATATCAAGGCCTTGGCCGCGCAGCTTGCTGAAGAAATCAGCCATGATCTGGATGGTCCCTATGCCTTGTTCGGCCACAGCCTTGGCGGGCTGTTGGCGTTTGAATTGGCTCACGCTTTGAACGCGCGCAATCTGCCTGCGCCCCTGGCGTTGTTCGCGTCCGGCACGGCGGGCCCGGCGCGTCGTGATGTGAGTGAGTACGCCGTCGAAAAGACCGATGCCCAACTGATTGCCCGCCTGCGGCAATTGCAAGGCACCGCCGAAGAAGCCCTGGCCAACCCCGAGCTGATGCAACTGATGTTGCCGATCCTGCGCGCCGATTTTCTGCTGTGCGGCAGTTTCACCTATGGGGAGCGCCAGCCCCTGGCGCTGCCGATCCATGTGTTCGGTGGCAAGCAGGACAGCGTGCGTGCCGACCAGTTGCTCGACTGGCAACTCGACGCTGCCAGTGGGTTTTCCCTGGACATGTTTGACGGCCATCACTTCTTCCTCGTGCAGCACGAAAGCGCCGTGCTGCGGTGCGTGCGTCGCTATGCCGACGAGCACTTGGCGCGCTGGCGCATTGGCGCGGCGCGGCAGCTCGTCGCCGGCTGACCTCCACCGACTTCCCGAATTTCCCGTAAGCCGATTTCAGGCAGGAACCCCATGATGGACGCCTTCGAACTCCCCCGCACCCTGGTCCAGTCCCTTCAACAGCGTGCTGCGCAGACACCGGATCAGGTGGCGTTGCGCTTCCTCGCCGAGAGCGCCGAGCACAGTGTGGTGCTCAGTTATCGCGACCTCGACCAACGCGCCCGCACCATCGCCGCTGCCCTGCAGGCCAACGTTGGCCTGGGCGAGCGTGCGGTGTTGCTGTTCCCCAGTGGCCCGGACTATGTGGCGGCGTTCTTTGGCTGCCTGTACGCCGGGGTGATCGCGGTGCCGGCGTATCCGCCGGAATCCACGCGTCGTCATCACCAGGAGCGCCTGCTGTCGATCATCAGCGATGCCGAGCCGCGCCTGCTGTTGACCATTGCCAGCCTCAGCGAGGGCCTGGCCCAGATTGAAAATGCGCCCACGGTATTGAGCGTCGACACCCTGGAGGCGCAGCAGGCCGACCAGTGGGTCGCGCCCGACCTGAAGGCCGACGACATCGCCTTCCTGCGATACACCTCCGGCTCCACCGCGTTGCCCAAGGGCGTGCAGGTCAGCCACGGCAATCTGGTGGCCAACGAAGTGCTGATCCGCCGTGGTTTTGGCATCGACCTCAACCCCGACGACGTGATCGTCAGCTGGTTGCCGCTGTACCACGACATGGGCCTGATCGGCGGCCTGCTGCAACCGATCTTCAGCGGCGTGCCCTGCGTATTGATGTCGCCGGCCTACTTCCTTGGCCGACCTTTGCGCTGGCTGGAGGCGATCAGCGAATACGGCGGTACCATCAGCGGTGGCCCGGACTTCGCCTACCGCCTGTGCAGCGAACGGGTCAGTGAGTCGGCCCTGGAGCGCCTGGATTTGAGTCGCTGGCGCGTCGCCTATTCGGGTTCCGAGCCGATCCGCCTCGACACCCTGGAACGCTTCGCGGAAAAATTCGCGGCCTGTGGTTTCACCCCGAATAATTTCTTCGCCTCCTACGGCCTGGCCGAAGCCACCCTGTTTGTCGCCGGCGGTACCCGTGGCCGTGGCATTCCCGCCCTGCGCCTGGACGAACAGGCGCTGGCCGCCAACCGTGCCGAACCGGGGCAGGGCCCTGCGATCATGAGTTGCGGCACCAGCCAGCCGGACCACGCCGTGCTGATCGCCGACCCGCACACCCTCACCGAGCTGCCCGACCAGTGCATCGGCGAACTCTGGGCCACCGGCCCGAGCGTCGTCCACGGCTACTGGCGCAACCCCGAAGCCAGCGCCAAGACCTTCGTCCAGCATGCTGGCCGCACCTGGTTACGCACCGGTGACCTGGGCTTTATCCGCGACGGTGAGGTGTACATCACCGGGCGCCTGAAAGACCTGCTGATCGTGCGCGGCCATAACCTCTACCCCCAGGACATCGAACAGACCATCGAGCGCGAAGTGGAAGGGGTGCGCAAGGGCCGGGTCGCCGCGTTTGCGGTGAATGACCAGGGCCTGGAAGGCATCGGCATCGCTGCGGAAATCAGCCGCAGCGTGCAGAAAATCCTGCCGCCCGAAGCGCTGATCAAAGCGATCCGCCAAGCCGTGGCCGAGGCCTGCCAGCAAGCCCCGAGCGTGGTGGTGCTGCTCAACCCAGGCGCTTTGCCGAAGACCTCCAGCGGCAAAGTGCAGCGTGCCGCCTGTGCGATTCGGCATGCCGATGGCAGCCTCGACAGCTACGCGCAGTTCCCCGGGCAGCAGGGGCAGGCGAGCGAAGTGGCGCTGGAATCGGACCTGCAACAGCGGATCGCGGCGATCTGGTGCGAGCAACTGCAACTGGCCCAGGTGGCGGGCGACGATCACTTTTTCCTGCTGGGGGGCAACTCCATCACCGCGACCCAAGTGGTCGCCCGCCTGCGCGAAAGCCTGGGGCTGGAGCTGAACCTGCGCCTGCTGTTCGAAGCGCCGACACTCGCGGCCTTTGCTGCGGCTGTGGCGCAACTGCAACAGGACGGCGGCGTGGCCCAAGGCGCAATGCACGCCTTATCGCGTCAAGAAGACCTGCCCCAATCCCTGGCACAGAACCGCCTGTGGATCACCTGGCAATTGGACCCTCACAGCAGCGCCTACACCATTCCAGGCGCCTTGCACCTGCGCGGCGAGCTGGATGAAGACGCACTGCGCCACAGCTTCCAGCAACTGATCCAGCGTCACGAAGCCCTGCGCACGCGCTTCTACGAGCGCGATGGTCAGGCGTTTCAGCGTGTCGAGGCTACGGCGGATTTCGAACTGCCGGTCATCGACCTCAGCGACTTGCCAAACGCCGTGCGCGAAGCCCGTGCGCAACAGGTTCGCGAAGACCAGGCGCGCAGCCCGTTCGATCTGGAAACAGGCCCGTTGCTGCGGGTTACCCTGGTGCGCCTGGGCGATGAAGAGCACCAACTGCTGGTGACGCTGCACCACATCATTGCTGACGGTTGGTCGCTGAATATCCTGATCGACGAGTTCTCGCGCCTGTACGCCGCTGCCGCCCAAGGCCAGTCCCTGGAGTTGCCGCCGCTGGCCTTGCAATACGCCGACTACGGCAGCTGGCAGCGCCAATGGCTGGCCGAAGGTGAGGGCCAGCGACAGCTGACGTACTGGAAAGCGCAGTTGGGTGACGAGCATCCGGCCCTGAACCTGGCCACCGATCACCCGCGTGCCGCCCAGCATCGGCACAGCGCCTCGCGCCATAGCCAGCGCCTGGATGCGCGCCTCAGTGCGGCGATCCGCCAGACCGCCCAGGCCCATGACTCAACGCCGTTCATGCTGCTGCTGGCGACGTTCCAGACCTTGCTCTATCGCTACAGCGGCCAGCGCGATATCCGTATCGGCGTGCCCAATGCCAACCGCGCACGCCATGAAACCCAGGGCCTGATCGGCTTCTTTATCAACACCCTGGTGCTGCGCGCCGAGCTGGACGGGCGCCTGCCGTTCAATCAGTTGTTGGCCGCCACCCGCGAGACCACATTGGCCGCCCAGGCCCATCAGGACCTGCCCTTCGAACAACTGTTGGAAGCCTTCCCCCAGGCCCGCGAACAGGGCCTGTTCCAGGTCATGTTCAACCACCAGCAACGTGACCTCAGTGCCTTGCGCCGCCTGCCGGGCCTGCTGGCCGATGAGTTGCCCTGGCACAGCCGCGAAGCCAAGTTCGACCTGCAACTGCACAGCGAAGAAGACCGCAATGGGCGCTTGAGCCTGTCGTTCGACTACGCCGACGAGCTGTTCGATTGCGCGACCATCCAGCGTCTGGCCGAGCACTTCATCCATCTACTTCACGCTGTGTGCGCGCAACCACAACACGCCATCGGCGATCTGCCTTTGATGCAGGCTGACGAACAGCAACCCTGGAGCGAGGCCCCCTGCGCGCCGGCCCGGCGCTGGCTGCCCGAGCTGCTCAACCAACAGACGTCGGACGCCACCGCATTGGTCTGGCAGGACGGCAGCCTGACATTCGCCCAATTGCACACCCAGGCCAACCGCCTGGCCCATTACCTGCGCGACAAAGGCGTCGGCCCGGACGTGTGCGTGGCTATCGCCGCCGAGCGTTCGCCGCAACTGCTGATCGGCCTGCTCGCCATCATCAAGGCCGGTGGCGCCTACGTGCCGCTGGACCCGGATTACCCCGCTGAACGCCTGGCCTACATGCTCAAGGACAGCGGCGTGCAACTGCTGCTCACCCAGACCGCCTTGCTCCCCCAACTGCCCAGCGCCGAAGGCGTGTGCGTGATTGCCATGGACAGCCTGCATCTGGACAGCTGGCCGACCCAGGCGCCAGGCTTGCACCTGCACGGCGATAACCTCGCCTACGTGATTTACACCTCCGGTTCCACCGGCCAACCCAAAGGCGTGGGCAACACCCACGGCGCCCTGGCCGAGCGTTTGCAGTGGATGCAGGCCACCTATCAACTGAACGAAACCGATGTGCTGATGCAAAAGGCGCCAATCAGTTTCGACGTGTCGGTGTGGGAATGCTTCTGGCCACTGATTACCGGCTGCCGCCTGGTATT
Organism: Pseudomonas sp. BTN1; assembly: GCF_001907715.1. NCBI lineage: Bacteria > Pseudomonadati > Pseudomonadota > Gammaproteobacteria > Pseudomonadales > Pseudomonadaceae > Pseudomonas > Pseudomonas sp. BTN1. The sequence goes on from NZ_MPBM01000003.1 coordinate 23,232, forward strand.
GGCCGGTCCGGGCGAACATCGCGACCCGCACCGCATCGCGCAGCTTGTGCAGGAACATGGGGTGACCACGCTGCACTTCGTGCCACCGTTGTTACAGCTGTTTATCGATGAACCCCTGGCAGCCGAATGCACCAGCCTGCGTCGCCTGTTCTCCGGTGGCGAAGCCTTGCCCGCCGAGTTGCGTAACCGTGTACTGGCGCGCTTGCCCGCGGTGCAATTGCACAACCGCTATGGCCCGACCGAAACCGCGATCAACGTCACCCACTGGCAGTGCGCCGCCTCGGATGGCGAGCGCTCGCCGATTGGCCGGCCATTGGGCAATGTGATCTGCCGCGTACTGGACGAGCAACTCAACCCGCTACCGGCCGGTGTGCCGGGCGAATTGTGCATCGGCGGTATCGGCCTGGCGCGGGGTTACCTGGGCCGTGCCGGGCTGACGGCCGAACGTTTTGTCGCCGACCCGTTGGGCGCGGCGGGCACTCGGTTGTATCGCACCGGTGACCGTGCGCGCTGGAACGCCGATGGCGTCCTCGAATACCTCGGACGCCTCGATCAGCAGGTCAAGCTGCGGGGTTTCCGGGTGGAACCGGAAGAAATAGAAGCGCGCCTGCTGGCCCAGGCAGGCATCGCCCAGGCCGTGGTGCTGGTACGTGATGCCCAGTTGATCGGCTACTACACCGCCGACGCCGAACTGGATGAGCAAACGGTCAAAATCGCCCTGGCTGCCGAGTTGCCGGAGTACATGGTGCCCGCGCTGCTGATGCGCCTGGACGCCATGCCCCTGAGCCCCAGCGGCAAGCTCGACCGGCGTGCCTTGCCAGAGCCGGTATGGCAAACCCGCGAACACGTCGAACCGCATACACCTTTGCAACTGCACATCGCCGCGATCTGGCGCGAGGTGCTTGGCCTGCCACGCATCGGCCTGCGCGATGACTTTTTCGCACTCGGCGGGCACTCGTTGCTGGCCACGCAAATCATCTCCCGCACCCGCCAGGCCTGTGACGTCGAACTGCCGCTGCGCACCCTGTTCGAAGCCAGCGAGCTGGGGGATTTTGCCGAGCAGGTCGGGCTGATCCAGGCGGCGGGCCAGCGCAACCAACAGACGGCCATCGCCAAAGTCGACCGCAGCCAGCCGGTCCCCTTGTCCTATTCCCAGCAGCGCATGTGGTTCCTCTGGCAGATGGAACCGGACAGCCCGGCCTACAACGTCGGCGGCATGGCGCGCCTGCGCGGCGTGCTGGATGTGGGACGTTTCGAGGCCGCCTTGCAGGCCTTGATCATGCGTCACGAAACCCTGCGCACCACTTTCCCAAGTGTCGATGGTGTGGCCTGTCAAAAGGTCTCGGCGCAAACCAATGTGCGCATGGACTGGCAGGATTTCTCCGCGCTGAATGAGCCGCAGCGCCAGCAGCGTTTGCAGCAACTGGCCGATGTCGAGGCGCACACGCCGTTCAACCTGGAAACCGGGCCGCTGTTGCGCGCCTGCCTGGTCAAGGCCGGCGAGCAGGAACATTACCTGGTGCTGACCCTGCACCATATCGTCACCGAAGGCTGGGCCATGGACATCTTTGCCCGTGAACTCAGCGCCTTGTATGAAGCCTTTATCGACGAGCGCGACTCACCGCTGCCAGCGTTGCCGGTGCAGTACCTCGACTACAGCGTATGGCAACGCCAGTGGATGGAAGCCGGTGAGCGCCAGCGTCAGCTGGACTACTGGACCGCCCAACTGGGCAACGAACACCCATTGCTGGAACTGCCCGGCGACCGTCCACGGCCACCCGTGCAAAGCCACCGGGGCGAGCTGTACCGCTTTGATTTGAGCGATGAGCTGGCCGCCCGCGTGCGAGCCTTCAACGCCCAGCACGGCCTCACGCTGTTCATGACCATGACCGCGACCCTGGCGGTGTTGCTCTACCGCTACAGCGGCCAGACCGACCTGCGCATCGGCGCGCCAGTGGCCAACCGTATCCGTCCGGAAAGCGAAGGCTTGATTGGCGCGTTCCTCAATACCCAGGTGCTGCGTTGCCAGCTCACTGGGCAGATGCGGGTCAGCGAGCTGTTCGAGCAGGTGCGCCATACCGTGATCGAGGGCCAGTCCCACCAGGACCTGCCGTTCGACCATCTAGTGGAAGCCCTGCAACCGCCGCGCAGCGCGGCGTACAACCCGTTGTTCCAGGTGATGTGCAACGTGCAGCGCTGGGAGTTCCAGCAAAGCCGCCAACTGGCTGGCATGACCGTGGAGTACCTGGCCAACGATGCGCGGGCGACCAAGTTCGACCTCAACCTGGAAGTCACCGACCTCGACCATCGCCTGGGTTGCTGCCTGACCTACAGCACCGACCTGTTCGACGAGCCGCGTATTGCGCGTATGGCCGAGCATTGGCGCAACTTGCTTGAAGCGTTGGTCGCCGATCCTGGCCAGCGCCTGAGCGAATTGCCGTTGCTGAGCGCAGATGAACAACGCGCCTTGCAAGACAGCCTGGGGGTGGAGAAGGGCGAGCATCGCCTCGACCAGTGCATCCATCAACTGTTCAGCCAGCAGGCCAGCCAGCGGCCGGAGGCCCCGGCGCTGACCTTTGCCGGTGTGACCCTCTCGTATGCGCAACTGGATGAGCGCGCCAACCGCCTGGCTTGGATGCTGCGCGAGCGTGGCGTGGGCCCGCAGGTGCGCGTGGGCCTGGCGCTGCCGCGTTCGCTGGAAATGGTCATCGGTTTGCTGGCGATCCTCAAGGCCGGCGGTGCCTATGTGCCGCTGGACCCCGAATACCCGCTGGATCGCTTGCATTACATGATCGAAGACAGTGGCATCGGCCTGCTGCTCAGTGATGCGGCCCTGTTCGAAGCCCTGGGTGAATTGCCGGCGACGGTGGCGTGCTGGTGCCTGGAGGATGACTCGCCGGTGCTGGCCAATTACCCCGCCGAGGCGCTGCCGCTGGTGAGCCTGGCGCAACACCAGGCGTACCTCATCTACACCTCGGGTTCCACGGGCAAGCCCAAAGGCGTGGTGGTGTCCCACGGTGAGATCGCCATGCACTGCCAGGCGGTGATCGAGCGCTTTGATATGCGCCCGGATGACTGCGAGCTGCACTTTTACTCGATCAACTTCGATGCTGCCACCGAACGTTTGCTGGTGCCGCTGCTGTGCGGGGCGCGGGTGGTATTGCGCGCCCAGGGCCAGTGGGATGCCGAAGAGATCTGCGCGCTGATCCGTACCCATCGCATCAATGTGCTCGGTTTCACCCCCAGCTACGGCAGCCAGTTGGCGCAGTGGCTGGCGACCCAGCAACAGACACTGCCGGTGCGTATGTGCATCACCGGTGGCGAAGCCTTGACCGGCGAACACCTGCAACGCATCCGTGCGGCGTTTACGCCCCAGCTGTTCTTCAACGCCTACGGCCCCACCGAAACCGTGGTGATGCCCCTGGCCAGCCAAGCGCCCGAGCAGTTGGAGGAGGGCGCTGGCAGTGTGCCGATCGGTAGCATCGTCGGCGAGCGCGTGGCTTACATTCTCGACGCCGACCTGGCGCTGGTGCCCCAGGGCGCCAGCGGTGAGCTGTATATCGGTGGCGCCGGCCTGGCCCAGGGTTACCACCAGCGGCCGGGGATGACGGCGGAGCGCTTTGTCGCAGACCCGTTTGCTGGCAAGGGCGGGCGCCTGTACCGCACCGGCGACCTGGTACGCCAACGCGCCGATGGCCTGGTGGAGTACCTGGGGCGCATCGACCATCAGGTGAAGATCCGCGGTTTTCGCATCGAACTGGGCGAAATCGAAACGCGCTTGCTCGAACATGACGCTGTGCGCGAAGCGGTGGTACTGGCACTGGAGGCGCCGAGTGGCAAGCAACTGGTGGCGTACCTGGTCAGCGATGCCGAGCACGCCGCCTTGCGCGACGCGTTGAAGGCGCACCTCAAGGCGCAACTGCCGGACTACATGGTGCCCGCGCATCTGATCGTGCTGCAGAGCATGCCGCTGACCGCCAACGGCAAGCTAGACCGCCGCGCCTTGCCTGAGCCGGACCCAGAGGCCAATCGCCAAGCCTACGTCGCGCCCCGCAGCGAGCTGGAACACAGCCTGGCCGCCATCTGGTGCGCGGTGCTGAACGTGGAGCAAGTGGGCCTCGACGATAACTTCTTTGAACTGGGCGGCGACTCGATCCTGTCGATCCAGGTGGTGAGCCGGGCGCGCCAGGCCGGGATTCATTTCAGCCCCCGTGACCTGTTCCAGCACCAGACCGTACAGAGCCTGGCTGCCGTGGCGACTCGCTCGGAGCTCATCATCGCCGAGCAAGGATTGCTGACCGGCCCCTCGGGCCTCACGCCGATCCAGCACTGGTTCTTCGACACCGACATCCCGGCGCGCGAGCACTGGAACCAGGCATTGGTGCTCAAGCCACTGCAACTGCTCGATGCCCATCGCCTGGAGCAAGCGTTGCTGGCGGTGCTGGAACACCACGACGCGCTGCGCTTGAGCTTTACCTCGCGCGATGCGCAATGGCATGCCGAATACTTGGGCGTGCCGGAAGGCGGCGTGCTGCTGCAGGCGCAGGTGCGCGACATGCAGGCGTGCACGGCGTTGTTCACCGACACTCAGCGCAGCCTCGACCTGGCACAGGGGCCGCTGTTGCGCGCCTTGCTGGTGGACGGGCCGCAAGGCCAGCAACGCTTGCTGATCGCCATCCATCACCTGGTGGTGGACGGCGTGTCGTGGCGCGTCCTGCTGGAAGACCTGCAAAACGTTTACCACCAACTCAGTGAAGGCCAGTCCGTCAGCCTGCCGGCCAAGACCAGCGCGCTGCGCGATTGGGCTGCGCGCTTGCAAGCCTATGCCCACAGTGAATCCCTGCGCGAAGAGTTGAGTCTGTGGCAAGCCCTATTGGCTGGCCCCGCCGTGACCTTGCCGGTGCATCGCCCACACGGAACATTGCGAAACTGCGATGCCGACACGGTCAGCGTGCGCCTGGATGCCGAGCGCACCCGGCAGTTGCTGCAACAGGCGCCGAGTGCCTATCGCACCCAGGTCAACGACCTGTTGCTCACCGCCCTGGCCCGCGTACTGTGCCGCTGGAGCGGGCAGGCCTCGGCACTGATCCAACTGGAAGGCCATGGCCGCGAAACCTTGTTCGATGACATCGACCTGACCCGCAGCGTGGGCTGGTTTACCAGTGCCTACCCGTTGCGTCTGACGCCGCAGGCCGAGCAAGGCGACTCGATCAAGGCGATCAAGGAGCAACTGCGTGGCGTGCCGCATAAAGGCTTGGGTTATGGCGTACTGCATTACCTGGCCGATGATCTGTGCAAGCAGAGCATGGCCGCATTGCCGAGCGCGCAGATTACCTTCAACTACCTGGGCCAGTTCGACCAGAGCTTTGGCACTGACGCGCTGTTCCATCCGCTGGAGGAATCCGCCGGTCAGGCCCATGACCCGGATGCGCCGTTGCCCAACGAACTGAGCATCGACAGCCAGGTGTATGGCGGCGAGCTAGTGCTACGCTGGACCTTCAGCCGTGAGCGGCATGATCAGCAGGTGATTGGCGATCTGGCCGAAGCTTACCTGGCCGAATTGCACAGCCTGATCGCCCATTGCCTGCAGGACGATGCCGGCGGCCTCACGCCGTCCGACTTCCCCCTGGCGCGCCTGAGCCAGGTGCAACTGGACGCCTTGCCGGTCCCGGCCAGCGCCATCGAAGACGTCTACCCGCTGACCCCGATGCAGGAGGGCTTGCTGCTGCACACGCTGCTGGAGCCCGGCACCGGCCTGTATTACATGCAGGATCGCTATCGCATCAACAGCGCCCTGGACCCGGAGCGTTTTGCCCAGGCCTGGCAAGCGGTGATCGCCCGCCACGAAGCCTTGCGTGCCTCGTTCTGCTGGAACGTCGGCGAAGACATGCTGCAAGTGATTCACAAGCCCGGCAGCACGCCGATTGAGTACCTGGACTGGAGCACCGACCCGCAGGATGAGCAGGAGCCGCGTCTGCAAGCCTTGCTCAAGGCCGAGCGCGAAGCCGGCTTTGACCTGCTCAATCAAGCACCTTTCCACTTGCGCCTGATCCGCGTGGCCGAGGCGCGCTACTGGTTCATGATGAGCAACCACCACATCCTGATCGATGCCTGGTGCCGTTCGCTGCTGATGAATGACTTCTTCGATATCTACACAGCCCTGGGCGAAGGCCGCGATGCGCAACTGGCAGCGCCGCCGCGCTACCGCGACTACATTGCCTGGCTGCAACGCCAGGACCTCAACGAAGCGCGCCAGTGGTGGCAGCAAAACTTGCAAGGCTTCGAGCGCGCCACGCCGATCCCGAGCGACCGCCCGTTCCTGCGCGAACACGCTGGTGGCAGCGGCGGCATGGTGGTGGGCGACTGCTACACCCGCCTGGATGCCCGCGACGGTGCGCAACTGCGCGAACTGGCCCAGGCGCATCAGCTTACCGTCAACACCTTCGCCCAGGCGGCGTGGGCCCTGGTGCTGCGGCGTTTGAGTGGTGATCGCGATGTGTTGTTCGGCGTCACCGTGGCCGGGCGCCCGGTGGACATGCCCGAGATGCAACGTACCGTCGGCCTGTTTATCAACAGCATCGCGTTGCGGGTAAAACTGCCCGAGGACGGCCAGCGCTGCAGCGTGCGCCAGTGGTTGAGCGCCTTGCTCGACAGCAATATGCAATTGCGCGAGTACGAATACCTGCCGCTGGTGACGATCCAGGAGCATAGCGAACTGCCCAAGGGCCAGCCGCTGTTCGACAGCCTTTTTGTGTTCGAGAACGCGCCAGTGGAAGTCTCGGTGCTGGACCGTGCGCAAAGCCTGAACGCCACCTCGGATTCTGGCCGTACCCACACCAACTTCCCGCTGACGGCGGTGTGCTATCCAGGCGATGACCTCGGTTTGCACCTGTCCTACGACCAGCGTTATTTCGACGAAAGCACCGTGCAAGGCATGCTCGCTGAATTCAAGCGCCTGTTGCTGGCGCTGGTGCAGGGCTTCCATGGTGACATGGACGAGCTGGCGCTGATGGGCGAGCAGGAGCGTGAGTTTCTCGTGGAAGGCTGTAACCAGAGCGCACATGCCTACCCGCTGGAGCGCAGCTATATCGAGTTGTTCGAGGCGCAGGTCGCACAGCATCCGCAGCGTATCGCCGCCAGTTGTCTTGACCAGCAATGGAGCTACGAGGATCTGAATCGCCGCAGCAATGGCCTCGGCCACGCGCTGATTGCGGCGGGTGTCGGCCTGGACCAACCGGTGGCGTTGTTGGCTGAACGTGGGCTGGATTTGCTGGGCATGATCATCGGCAGCTTCAAGGCCGGCGCCGGCTACCTGCCGCTGGACCCGGGCCTGCCGGGCCAGCGCCTGAGCCGCATCATCGACCTGAGCCGCACGCCGTTGCTGGTGTGCACCGAGGCGTGCCGTGAACAGGCCATCGAGTTGCTCGAAGGTGTCGATTGCCAGTTGCTGGTGTGGGAGGAAATTCCCGCCCGTGGTGAAAACCCAGGTGTCTACAGTGGCCCGGACAACCTTGCCTACGTGATCTACACCTCAGGCTCCACCGGCTTGCCCAAGGGCGTGATGGTCGAACAGCGCGGCATGCTCAACAACCAGTTGAGCAAGGTGCCGTACCTGAACTTGAGCGACGCCGATGTGATTGCCCAGACCGCGTCGCAAAGCTTCGATATTTCCGTGTGGCAGTTCCTCGCCGCGCCGCTGTTTGGCGCGCGTGTGGACATTGTGCCCAATACCATCGCCCATGATCCGCAAGGGTTGCTGGCCCACGTTCAAGCACAGGGCATCACCGTGCTGGAGAGTGTGCCGTCGCTGATCCAGGGCATGTTGGCCCAGGAGCGTATCCGCCTCGACGGCCTGCGCTGGATGTTGCCGACCGGGGAGGCCATGCCACCTGAGCTGGCCCATCAGTGGCTGCTGCGTTACCCGCAAATTGGCCTGGTGAATGCCTACGGCCCGGCGGAATGCTCCGATGATGTGGCCTTCTTCCGCGTCGATCTGGCGTCGACCCGTGGCACTTACCTGCCGATTGGTACGCCGACCGACAACAACCGTTTGTACCTGCTGGACGGCGCTTTAGAGTTGGTGCCTCAAGGGGCGGTGGGCGAGTTGTGCGTCGCCGGCACCGGTGTCGGTCGTGGCTATGTCAGCGATCCGCTGCGCACCTCCCAGGTGTTTGTACCCAATCCCTTTGGCGCGCCTGGTGAGCGCCTCTACCGTACCGGCGACCTGGCACGGCGTCGCAGCGATGGGGTGCTGGAGTATGTCGGGCGTATCGACCACCAGGTGAAGATTCGCGGCTACCGCATCGAACTGGGTGAAATCGAAGCGCGCCTGCATGAACAACCCCTCGTGCGCGACGCGGCGGTGGGTGTGCAAGAGGGGGCCAGTGGCAAACATCTGGTCGGCTACCTAGTGGCCGCCGATGCCACGCTGGAACCGAGTGAACAGCTGGAGCGCGTCAAGCAACGCCTGCGTACCGAACTGCCGGAATACATGGTGCCACTGCATTGGCTATGGCTTGACCGCCTGCCCCTGAATGCCAACGGCAAGCTCGACCGCAAGGCCCTGCCGGCCCTGGAGATCGGCCAGTTGCACAATCAGGACTATGTGGCGCCGCGCACTGAACTGGAAACTACGTTGGCGGGTATCTGGGCCGAGGTGCTGAAGGTCGAGCGGGTCGGGGTGCAGGACAACTTCTTCGAACTGGGCGGGCACTCGCTGCTGGCCACGCAGATTGCCTCGCGGGTGCAGAAGACACTGCAGCGCGATGTACCGTTGCGGGCGATGTTCGAGTGCAGCACCGTGGCGGAGTTGGCCGAGTATATCGAGGGGGGGGCGGGCAATGAGATCAGTGCCGAGAAGGTGGATCGGTTGAGTGATTTGATGGCAGAGTTGGAGGGGCTTTGATCTTCGTTGTCTGTCAGGGCCTCATTGCAGCATAGGCATCTACACAGCTGGACCTGTGGCGAGGGAGCTTGCTCCCGTGACGGCCTGGCAGCCGACGCTGATCGAGCTGGTGCACCGCGATCCAAATGTGGGAGCTGGCTTGCCTGCGAAGACGGCCTGCTAGCCGACACCTATCTACCTGAGGCCCCGCGATCAAATTGTGGGAGGTGGCTTGCCTGCGATGGCGGCCTGACAGCCGACGCAGTTATACCGAGTACATATCCATTCCTGCGGTAACGGCCACTTAGGGTTCCGCTTTTACAGCGGGTCACTTTTGGAAAAGAGCCCCAAAAGTAACCAAAAGGGCTCTTGCCCCACCACTCGGCACCTCGCCTAGGCTCGGTGTGCCCGTAATCCGCCAGTGATTTGGGGGGCCGCCGCCACGCGCCATCCATGGCGCGGGGCGGCTAAACCGGCATCCCTGCCGGTTTACCCCCCAAATCCCTGTCGAATTCCGGCCAGCGTGGTTTAACGGGGCGCCTGAGATCAAGATCAAAAGCAGATCAAGATCAAGAGCGGCTCGCTTCGCATCGTGGTTACCGTTGAGCCCTACAGCGTTGTGTAGATACTGTCCCTTAA
>NZ_MPBM01000030.1:0-24852 GCF_001907715.1 Pseudomonas sp. BTN1
CGTGGTTTAACGGGGCGCCTAAGATCAAAAGCAGAGCAAGATCAAGAGCGGCTCGCTTCGCATCGTAGTTACCGTTGGCTGCTGCAACCTACAAAGTTGTGTCGATACCAATGGCTATCGCAGGCAAGCCAGCTCCCACATGTTTATCTGCATTATCCCTGTTCCAGCTGCGCCAGCCGTTCTTCCAGTGCGGCAATCCGCGCTTCCAGCTCTTCAATGCGCTCCACCGAAACAGCCCCTGCGCTACGCTCTACCGGATTCCCCCGCGCGGTCATAATCGCTTCAATATCTGCCGGGTCCCCCAGTGCATGGGTATACCGGTCTTCCCGCTGCCCCGCCTGACGCGGCACGAGCAGCGCCAGTCCTCGTGCAATCAGGCGCTCGAGCTGATGCACAACCTGTTCGGCATCCTCAAAGTCATGCATACGCCCACTGCGGGTGAGCAACTCATTGACGGTCTGCGGCCCCCGCAGGAACAGCAGCCCGGTCAGGATCACCTGGGCCGGCACCAGTTCCAGGGCCTTGTCCACACGGTGCTCCCAGCGGTCGGCGCGGCTGCCCATCACCAGGCGCGTGAAGCCTTGGCCTTCGAGCGCGCGCAGGCTCTGGCCGACCTGGCCTTGGCTGAGGTTCATCACCGGCTCGCGGCTGGTCTTCTGGTTGCAGGCCAGCACCAGGGCGTTGAGGGTGAGGGGGTAGGTTTCCGGGTTGGTCGCCTGTTTTTCGATCAGGCAGCCCAGGATGCGGATTTCCGTGCTGTTCAGGCGCGGCTCAGGGGTGTCGGTGTCGTGCTCGGCGGTCATCGCGCTTTCCCTATGCAGTGAAGCTCACCAGCGTAATCCTCAAAAAATAAAAGACAAGCACCGGGCATGGCTATAATCGCCGCTGGTTCCAACCCTGCCATTATCAGTGAGACTGACATGACCATTTCCCTGTACGCCGCTTCTATCCCAGTCTTCAAGCAAATGCTCAACGCGTTGAGCGATGTGCTGAACAAAGCCGAAGCCCACGCCAGCGCCAAGAACATCGAGCCCAACGCCTTGCTGCAAGCGCGCCTGTTCCCGGACATGTTCCCGTTGGTGCGCCAGGTGCAGATCGCCGTGGACTTCGCCAAAGGTGTGTCGGCACGCCTGGCCGAGATCGAAGTACCGAAGTACGAAGACAGCGAAGTCACCTTTGCCGACCTGCAAGCACTGATCGCCAAGGTCCTGGCCTTCGTCGACACCATCAAGCCCGAGCAGATCGACGGCAAGGAAGGTATCGAAATCATCACCCGCCCAGGCACGCCGAAAGAGAAGCGCTTCAGCGGCCAGTCCTACCTGCTGACCTACGGCCTGCCGCAGTTCTTCTTCCACGTCACCACCGCTTACGCTTTGTTGCGTCACAACGGTGTGGAAGTGGGCAAGCGTGATTACATGGGCGCGTTCTAAACTCACGCTTCAATAAAAAAACCGGGGCTTGTTCTGAAATGAACGGCCTCGGTTTTTTTTTTGCAGGATATTCTTTTCACCAATGCTTTGTTACATATCTTGATGCAACCAATATTCAGTAAATCTCACTCAGGAGTGCCTATTAAACTTTCAACCGAAGAACCTGGAGACCACAAACTAAATGCAGCTTTCCTCCTCTGCGTTAACGTCGACCACCCATAACGCTTATTTCGAAGCCACACGCAATACGTCCGTCAGCCAGGATTCGTCTTCAAGCTCGCTTGCGACGAGCCGGCCCCGTCGAGAGGCTAACGGTAATGAAGCGGTTCTATCAACCTCTGACCGTGCTCAAGCTGACAGTGAATTGGCCGCCCTCTATGCAGATGCCCTAGAGGATCGGACTCGTGATGAGCACACTATTATTCCGAGTATTCCAGACGCGTCGTCTCTCGGCCAATGGCGTACACAGTTGCGTAATACACTTGAAGACCCGAATCTTATATTTATGCTGGAGCGGAAAGGTTTTGACCCGACCACCATGGAGATCGCCTCTGACGGGACGCTGAGCGTTAATAAAAAAAATGGAGCGATAGCCCGACTTACTTTAAAAGACCACCCTCAGTGGGCGTTATACGCAGGGCCCATTATGGTCGCATTGAAAGCCTATGCTCCCGATGGGATAAGCTACTCAGCCGTGCGCGCCGAAAGTGTACCCCTCAAGTTGATTGCACAGTTTTACGGAGAGACGATACATAACGATTCAACCGAAGATCGAAAACGAGCTCGGGAGCTGCAAAAAAACAACGCATTTGCGACGTCGGGCGTTGGTCAGGCGCGTTCTGAAGAAACCCTGATGTTGCAAAAACAACAACTTGCCGATAGACGCGATCTGCAATCCTTCAACGCTGGCCTGATCAAAGCTCTTGTGGGGGTAGACGATTATCTGGATCAGCAAGAATCCTGGCGTCGCCACGATCCCAGCATTCTAAGCAGTTACCGACCTCCCTATGATCGTGATGCCGGATTTCAATCTTTCCTGCAATCTCAACTGATCAAGCTTGGCCCTGACTCGGGTTTCCACCTGGATAACCAACCCATGGCCGGACGACACGTGAACCTTTTGCAGTTCATGACGGCCAATGGCTGGAAGCATCCGGTTAATAAAGCCGAGATAATGGAAATGGGCAACAGTTTACAACAACTTCAGTACCCACAACCGCATCAGGATTTTGGCGGGGGGCTAGCGTGGCCAACGCCGCTCGATACGACCCAACAGCAGGCGATCTACGATGCTGTTTCCTATAACGCGATGGCGCTGCCTGAATTCGATCAGTTGAAATTGAGCCAAAACGCGTTCGGGTATCTTACGCAAACCATCCAATGGTCCGAAGCAGAGTTGAAAGATCCCCGACAAGCGATCTTGAGGCTTTTGCAAAGTCCGGCTGCGCAGTCCTTGGGCGAAGCCTTGCGCGACAAGTTCGAGGGGGTCGGCAGTGTTGAGGATTGGGCACTTTCGGCTCTCCAGATAGGCCTCAATCAGGATGCGTTGTGGAAACCGGGCGAAAAGAACAAGGTGGCTGGGTTTGATCTGTCGGCGCGCGAGAACTGGGGAAAACCGCTGTCATTTGTTCTGAAAGGGCTAACTGATCATCTGAGCAAGTCATACGGCGGTAACGCTCCTGTTGCGGCCTATCTGCTGTTGTCGCACCACGCTCCGGAATTGCTGGTCAAAGATGTCCCGGATCATGTGACTTACGGCTCACCGAATTGGGTCAGTTTGAAATCGATCGTTGCCAAAGCTGAGATGCGCGCTCCAGGTCTGGCGGCGACTAAAACGTATGAGCAGTTGCTCCAAGACGACTTGAGGCCCATAGATCCTGCCGCGATACAAGTGGAAGCGGCGGCGGCGCGAGAGGGGTTGATTCATTGGGCGGTGGCAGATGGGGCCATCGAAAAACGGGAGGATAACAATTATACGAATGAAGAGATTGAACGTGCCGGCGTCCTCGCGAACGAGCGCTTCGAGTTATTGACAACTGCTTCAGAAGCGCAACGCACGGTATTACATAGTCGCTCGGAATTAGGGCTGAGTATATTGAGGAACCGTTTTCCCGAGGAAACCTATGGGAAAATAGACTTCGAAAAAAAAACAATCTATCCAACCGAGAATCACCGCGATTTAAAAGGTCCCTATTCGATATTGGATATCTATTCGGCCCCGCAGCAACATGTCAGATGGTTTTCCAATGATCCCGCTGTTCCGATTGAAAAAATAGCGGCTGACGTTCGCGAGATGGAATCTTTAAACGAAGCGTTCGAATCACATGTCTTGGAGTATTTCGACGGATTTAAAGACGCCATGAGCGTGAATGTTAAACATCAGATGTCTTTGCTGCCTCAGGAGGATCAAGAGGCACTGCAGCACGGCGCGTTGAAAATCTATGGGGAGGAAAAAGTTACCCAAACCATTACATCGGCAGGTTACAAGATTCAGTACGATGTTTCGGAGACTGAAGAAGTTAAAAGTAGCTCTGTATTTCTTGAGACGCTGCATAAAGGCAAGAAACGGATTTACGAATTCAATCCCGCGACGGGCGGGCTGCAGCATCGCGCAGATTTAGCGGAGGGGCTGAAGACAGGGTTGCAAGGCGAGTGGAGCCCCGTTGCTACGAATAAACCCAAGGTCAGAGTTCGATCCAACACCAAAATCAGTGAAATTAATGCCAATGATCCGGCAGAACGTAAAGAGCGAGAATCAAAGCTTCAAACTTCATCTCCTACTCAAGCCTTCAATTCGCAGCGAACGCAGCATATAGCAGACGTAGTCACACGCCATTTTTTCAGGGCCGACGAACGTGAAACGGTGGTCAACGCGGCCAGAGGTGTCACCACGTTCGACACTGAAGTGACTGAATTCGAAAAAATCCAGGCGGTGACCCGTGCACTGATACCGGGCGCGTCGGCACTTCACAGTTTTCAGCAGGGAAGGATCGGTGAAGGACTCACTTTCCTGGCATTTGACGTATTTGGTTTTGTTGTCGCAGGTGCAGGCGCGGTCGGCAAAATTTCAAAGATCGCCAAGGTCGGTGGGCAGCTAGGGCTTGGGGGGGTTACAGGCAGGCTGGGGCGGGCACTTATCAGCGCCGCCAACCCATTTGCGGGCGGGGCAGCCATTGGCACAAGGGGGCTGACAACGTTCTCGTCGATCCTGGGCAAAGGAAGCCTTGGCTGGAAGATCATTGCGGCTAACCGCAGTGTTGACAGGGTTTTTAAGCATAAGCCGAAAAATGTAACGGTGGGCACTTCTCCGGGCGAGGATGCGACGAAGATCATGGCTCAGTTAGATACCGTTACCGGTAAGTGGTACCGATTCAATCCGCAAACAAACGAGCGATACGGGATGCCCCTTCAGGGATTCACTGCGGCCACTTCGCCATCTTGATAGATATTCAGCCGTCATTGAAAACGCCCGAGTCGGTTCTGAGTGAACGGCTCGGGCTTTTTTTTGCTCATTCAGGCGGCCTGGTCTTCTTTACCCAGGCACGCCGCGGCAGTAAACAACACATCGGTAGATGAGTTGAGTGCCGTTTCGGCCGAATCCTGCAGTACGCCGATGATGAAACCAACGGCGACAACCTGCATGGCGATTTCACTTGGAATACCAAACAGGCTGCACGCCAGCGGAATCAGCAGCAGCGAGCCGCCCGCCACGCCGGAAGCCCCACAGGCGCAAATGGCCGCGACCACGCTGAGCAGTACGGCGGTTGGTAGGTCCACGGCAATCCCGAGGGTGTGCACAGCCGCCAGGGTGAGCACGGTGATGGTGATTGCGGCGCCGGCCATGTTGATGGTGGCACCGAGCGGGATCGACACCGAGTAGGTGTCTTCATGCAGACCCAGGCGTTTGCTCAGCGCCAGGTTCACTGGAATATTCGCCGCTGAGCTGCGAGTGAAAAACGCGGTGATGCCGCTTTCGCGCAGGCACATCAGCACCAGCGGGTAAGGGTTGCGACGCAGTTTCCAGAACACGATGGCCGGGTTGATCACCAGCGCCACGAACAACATGCAGCCGATCAGCACGGCCAGCAGGTGGGCATAGCCGAGCAGGGCGCCGAAGCCCGAGGTGGCCAGGGTGGAGGCCACCAGGCCAAAGATGCCCAGCGGGGCGAAGCGGATCACCACGCGTACGATCAGGGTGACGCCGTTGGACAAGTCGTCCAATACCGTACGGGTGGTTTCACCGGCATGGCGAATGGCGATGCCCATGCCAATGGCCCAGGCCAGGATGCCGATGAAGTTGGCGTTCATCAGCGCACTGACCGGGTTATCCACCACGCTGAGCAATAGGCTTTGCAGCACCTCGCCGATACCGCCGGGGGCGCTTACCGTGGCGTCATGGGTGACCAGTACCAAGGCAGACGGGAACAACATACTGGCGACCACTGCAACCACGGCGGCGGAAAAAGTGCCGAGCAGGTACAGAAACAGGATCGGGCGGATGTGGGTTTCCTGACCGTGCTTGTGGTTGGCAATGGAAGCCATGACCAGCACAAACACCAGGATCGGCGCGACAGCCTTCAGCGCCGTGACAAATACCTTGCCGATAAAACCGGTGGCGCGCGCGGCCTCGGGGAACAGCAAGGCCAACACGATCCCGGCAATCAGGCCGATGACAATTTGGGTGACCAGGCTGACGCGCATTAAACGTTGCAACAGGGAAGGGGCAGCAGTCATAAAGAGTTGTCTCTAGTTTTTTTAGTAGGGCGCAGCATTGCAGGCAGAAAGCACTGTAGGAAGCAGGCGCGAAGTCTAGCATGCTGTAGGACGCGTCTCGTTCGCTGCGGCATTCCGTCACCCGTTTCAGTCGGGCTTGGTCAGATCCGCACATGTTCTGTTAAGCTTCATCCCTCTCATCTTTCCTATCCGTCAGCGGGCCCCTCGGGCTGTCGTTGATGTCGTTGTTTCTGGAGTTTTCATGTTGTTTCCTATCCTGCTGCTGTCAGCCGCCGGTTTTACCGTGCTGACCACAGAATTCGTCATCGTCGGCCTGTTGCCCTCGATTGCTCGGGACCTGAACGTCAGTGTGTCCCAGGCCGGGCTGCTGGTGACCTTGTTCGCGTTCACCGTGGCCGCGTTCGGCCCGTTCCTCACTGCCTACTGCGCACGCTTCCCACGCAAGCGTCTGTTTATCAGCATCTTGATCATGTTTGCAGCGGCCAATACGGTGGCGGCACTGGCGCCGAATATTTGGGTAATGGCCCTGGCCCGTTTGATCCCAGCCCTGGGCTTGCCCGTGTTCTGGGCCCTGGCCAGCGAAACGGCGGTTGACATTGTCGGCCCTGAGTTCGCCGGGCGTGCGATTGAAAAAATCGGCTTTGGCATTGTTTGCGCCACCGTATTTGGTATTCCGGTGGGCACGCTGATTTCCGATATGTTCGGCTGGCGCACCGCGTTCGCCGTGCTCGCGGTGATTGCCCTGGCCAAGGCATTGCTGCTGTATGTCTACCTGCCGGTTACCCCGGCCAAGCACCAGCAGGCCAGCTTGCGCTCGCAATTCAAGATCCTGCGCAGCCCCGTGATGCAGGGGCATATCCTGCTGTCGATCCTGGTGTTCAGTGGCATGTTCACCGCCTATACCTACTTGGCAGATATCCTTGAGCGCCTGGCCGGGTTCGACGGCACGTTGGTGGGCTGGTGCCTGATGGGCTTTGGCGCGGTCGGGCTGATCGGCAACTCCCTGGGCGGACGTGCCGTGGATCGTCATCCGTTGATTGCGTCCATGGTGTTCTGCGGGTTCATGATCGCGGGCATGGTGGCGGTGGTGCCGGCGATTCACTCGACCATCGGCCTGGCCGCGGCGATGGCGGTGTGGGGCGTGACCCAGGCGGCGATGTTCCTGGTCAGCCATGTGCGCTTGATGAAGGCCGCGCCCCATGCACCGGCGTTTGCGGCGTCGCTGAACATTGCCGGCGCCAACCTCGGTATCGGCCTGGGTGCGATGGTGGGCGGGCATGTCATCGACACCCTGGGCCTGGGCAGCCTGGGGTTTGCCGCTTCGGGGTTTATCCTGGTATCGATCCTGCTCGCACTGTGGCTGATGACCGCCAAACCCACGGCGCTCAATGCCTGAGCGATCAGGGCAGGGCGGTAAACAACTCCCGCCGGGCACCCTCGGTAATTGCCACAATGCCGGGGTGCTTGACCTTGCGCTCCACTGAGATTGCATAAAACGACTCGGTCACTGCATCGGTCTGGCCGATCAGCGCTACGCCGTATTGGCGCACCACTTCGTCGGCGATCACGCTGGGCGCGATAAAAATCCCGCTGCCGGATTGCCCGAAGGCCTGCATCAAAGCGCTGTCGTCGAACTCGCCGATGATGCGGGGTTGAATCTGCTGTTCGGCAAACCAGCGCTGCAAACGGCTGCGCACTACGGTCTCAGCGCCCGGGATCAGCAGCGGTGCGCCCTGCAAACACTGTGGGAAATCCCCCCCATGCTGGTCAGCCAACGTCTGGGTGGCGAAAAAACTGATGCCGCATTCTCCCAGCTTCTGGCTGTAGCCCTTGATGTCCAAGTGCGTGGGCATGGGGCTGTCGGAAATCACCAGGTCCAGGCGCTGGATCGCCAGGTCGGCCAGTAAACGCTCGAGTTTGTCTTCACGGCAGGTGATGCGGATCGGTTCGCTCAACTCCATGGTCGGCGCGATCAACCGGTACACGATGGATTTGGGCACCACATCCGCCACCCCAACGCGGAACGGGATCTGCTGTTCGTCGGGCTGGGCGCGCAGCATCGCCTCCAGTTCGTTGCCGGTCTGGAACATCTGCTCGGCGTAGGGCAGCGCCTGGCGCCCGGCTTCGGTCAGTTCAAGCTGGCGCCCGACCCGCTGAAACAGGGCAATACCGAAGGTCTGCTCCAACAGGCTGATCTGCCCGCTGATGGTCTGCGGCGTGAGGTTCAACTGCTCACAGGCGCGCACGATGCTGCCGGTCTTGGCCACCACCCAGAAGTAATGCAGCTGTCGATAATTGAGCATGCTCGCTTACACTTCGCAAAAACCGAAGTATACGCGAGAAAAATACGAATTTTACTGAACTGTTCGTCTGCATAGAATGCCTCGCTATCGAGGGGCCACTACTTGGACCCAATGGTTCTAACGAGGAATACATCATGAAACTCAATTCCCTGGGCGCGGCGTCGTTGCTTGCGCTTTCATTGATAGGGGTCAGCGGCTGTGATCAAGTCGAGAAAAGCGCGCAACAGGTGCTGGGCAAGGCTACCGAGTCGGCCAAGCAGGCCATCGACGACACCCACAAGGCCGCCGAGCAGGCATTGAGTGAAGCAACCCAGGGCTTGATCAGCCCTGAGAAGCAGGAAAAAGACGCTGAAAACGCTGCTGAATCCGACACCAAAGAAACCTAATTCCCCAGCACTACCACGTCAGGACTGACCTATGGATTACCTTTTACAACTGGCCGCCAGCCCCACCGCCTGGGTCGCACTGGCTACCTTGATCGTCATGGAAATCGTGCTGGGCATCGATAACCTGATCTTTATCTCGATCCTTACCAATAAACTGCCGGAGAAGCACCGGGCCAAGGCGCGGCGCATTGGTATCAGCATGGCGTTGATATTGCGCCTGGGCCTGTTGAGCACCATCGCGTTCATCGTGCAATTGACGACACCGGTGTTCGAAGTATTCGGCCAGGCGTTCTCGTGGAAGGACATGATCCTGATCGCCGGCGGCCTGTTCCTGGTGTGGAAGGCAACCACCGAGATCCATCACAGCATGGACCCGGAGCCTGAAGAGAAGGCAACCGTCAGCAATACCGTGACCATCGGCTTTGCTGCCGCCATCGGCCAGATCCTGATGCTCGACCTGGTGTTCTCCATCGACAGCATCATCACCGCCGTGGGCATGACCGAGCACTTGCCGATCATGATCATTGCCGTGGTGGTCTCGGTGATCGTGATGCTGGTGGCCGCTGAACCGTTGGCCAAGTTCATCAACGACAACCCGACCGTGGTGATGCTGGCCCTGGGCTTCTTGATCATGATCGGCATGACGCTGATCGCCGAAGGCTTCGGCGCCCACGTGCCAAAAGGCTACGTGTATGCGGCCATGGCCTTCTCGGCGGCGATCGAATGCTTGAACATCGCCCGGCGTAACCGGCACGCACGTTTGCTCGCTGCGCGCCAGTAACCGCTGAACAAACAGGCCGGCTGTGCTCACAAGAGCCCAGCCGGCCTTTTGCTGTCTGCTAGAATCGGCCCACTTGATAGCTTGAGGTCCCCCATGAACGAGCCGATTCGCCTTACCCAGTACAGCCACGGTGCGGGTTGCGGTTGCAAGATTTCGCCCCAGGTCCTGGAAGTGATCCTTGCGGGCAGCGGTGCACAGAACCTCGACCCCAACCTGTGGGTGGGCAATGCCTCCCGCGACGATGCGGCGGTATACGCCATCGACGACGAGCGCGGCGTGGTGTCCACCACGGACTTTTTCATGCCGATTGTCGACGACCCCTTCGACTTCGGCCGCATTGCGGCCACCAATGCCATCAGCGATATCTACGCCATGGGCGGCGACCCGTTGATGGCTATTGCCATTCTTGGCTGGCCGGTGAATGTACTGGCGCCGGAGATCGCCCGCGAAGTGATCCGCGGTGGCCGTGCGGTATGCGACGCTGCGGGCATTGCGCTGGCGGGTGGGCACTCCATCGACGCGCCGGAACCCATCTTCGGCCTAGCCGTGACCGGCATCGTGCAAAAGCGCCACATGAAGCGCAACGACACTGCCACCGCCGGGTGCAAGCTGTACCTGACCAAACCCTTGGGCATCGGCATCCTTACCACTGCGGAAAAGAAGGGCAAGTTGCGCGAAGCGGATATCGGCCTGGCCCGCGACTGGATGTGCACGCTGAACAAGCCTGGCAGCCGCTTCGGCAAATTGGCCGGTGTCACGGCGATGACCGATGTCACCGGTTTCGGCCTGCTCGGGCACTTGGTGGAAATGGCCGACGGCAGTGGTCTCACGGCCCGCATCGAATATGCAAAAGTCCCACGCCTGCCGGGCGTTGAGTACTACCTGGACCTGGGCTGCGTACCCGGTGGCACCTTGCGCAACTTCGACAGCTACGCCAGCAAGCTCGGGCGTGTACAGGAGCTGCACAAGCGCGTGCTGTGCGATCCGCAAACCAGCGGTGGCCTGTTGATCGCCGTCACGCCCGAAGGCGACGCCGAGTTCAACGCGGTGGCCGCTGAACTGGGGCTGGCCCTTGAGCCGATCGGCGAACTGCTGGAGCGGCAGACCCACGCGGTAGAGGTGATTTGATGGCGACTGACATCACCGATTACCGCGATATCTTCCTCAACGACCGGCCGATGATGGACACCCGCGCGCCGGTCGAATTCACCAAGGGCGCGTTTCCCGGCGTGGTCAACCTGCCGTTGATGACCGACGACGAGCGTCAGCGAGTGGGCACCTGCTACAAGCAGCAGGGCCAGCAGGCTGCAATCGTGCTGGGCCATCAGTTGGTGTCGGGGGCGATCAAGGCTGAACGTATCGAGCAGTGGGCGCAGTTTGCCCAGGCTAATCCGGAGGGCTACCTTTACTGCTTTCGCGGCGGGCTACGCTCGCAAATCGTGCAGCAATGGTTGAAAACCGAAGCGGGTATCGAATACCCCCGCGTCGGCGGTGGCTACAAGGCCATGCGCACCTTCCTGCTGGACACGCTCGAGCAGGCCACCGCCCAATGTGATTTCGTCTTGCTCGGCGGCATGACCGGCACCGGCAAGACCGAAGTGCTCGGCCAGTTAAGCAACGCCCTGGACCTGGAAGGGCACGCCAACCATCGCGGCTCCAGCTTCGGCAAGCGCGCCACGGCGCAACCGTCCACTATCGATTTCGAAAACCGGCTCGCGGTCGACCTGCTGAAGAAGCGCGTGGCGGGTATCGAACAGTTCGTGGTCGAGGATGAGAGCCGCATGATCGGCAGTTGCGCGCTGCCGCTGCCGTTGCACAAAGGTATGCAGACGTTCCCGATGGTGTGGCTGGAAGACAGCGTCGAAGGCCGGGTCGAGCGCATCCTGAAGGACTACGTGGTCGACCTGTGCGCCGAATTCATTGCGGTATTTGGTGAGCATGGCCAGGCATTGTTTGCCGAACGTCTGACCCAGAGCCTGGCCAATATCCATAAGCGCCTGGGCGGCGAGCGCTTCCAGCGGCTGCAGGCGATTTTGCAGAACGCCCTGGCGGAACAGGCCCGCAGCAGGGCAGTGGACCTGCACCGCGTGTGGATCGAAGGCTTGTTGCGCGAGTATTACGACCCGATGTACGCGTTTCAGCGCGAGAACAAAGGGGCGCGAATCGAGTTCGCAGGGGAGCAGGGCGCTGTGGTGGCGTATTTGCGCGAGCGCAGCGCCTTGCAGTCTTGTTAATGGAGTCTCGGGCGCTTGGGCAGCGGATACATGGGCAGGTTTTGTCTCCCCGCGTCATGCTCCCGTATTATTGTTTCCAGCCTCTCGAACATCCCTGCGAGGCTCTGCGGGCTCGCATTACCAGCGTCTGCGATGGCTCTCATCTCCTCACGCGCACCAGCACTGGCTTCATTGAAGTTCTCAAGAAACGTCCAGACCCGACGCTGCAACAGCTGACGCTCGACCAGGAATTCGGGCGTACGACTCAGGGCTCGAATCTGTTCCATCAGCACCTGGTTCGCAGAATCGTTAGCAAAGCTAAGCCAAAGCGCACTTTTGTTAGGAATCTGCGCTTGCGGCACATTTCGCAGCCAAAGGTTTATCGTCCTGTCGTTGTTCGGCGCTCCCAGCCAGATATCGGTGCCTGTTTGTCGGCGTGCAGCAATCAGGCGCCGCAAGGAAACCGGGTCGTTAATAGAGTTGCCTCTCAGGTCAAAACCCTTTCTGAGTTCGATGGATTCGGGGATCGAGGCAATATGATTGTCACGCAGTATCAAGCGGGTGCTGGGGATTTCTGACGTGATGCCCTCCGGGAATCTGTCTATACCCGTATTGGTAAGGTCCACTTCGTGCAAGGCCGTCATGCCTCTGAGCGAAGGTGCAACGCGTAGGTTATTACCGCTTAGTCTCAATATCTCCAGCTGCAGCGGCGCGTGCGCAGTGCCAAACGCGGAAGGCGGCTGTGTGAGGCCGGTTTCTGTCAGGTCCAATACCCGTAACGCTGGCATACTTCCAATGTCAGGCGCATATAGCATCCTCCGGTTCCAGCTCAGATCCAGTACCTCCAAATGTGTCATCTCAGACACTCCACCGAAGCTGTATGAAACCATGGAGATGTTGTTGTAACTCAGATTCAGTACCCGCAAATTTTTCAAACCGTATAATGGCGGCGCCTCCTTCAGGCGGCAATGTGCCAGGTTCAGCTCTTGCAAACGGGGTAGTTTTGCGAGTACTGCAGTATCGACTGAGTTCAGGATGAGCGAGGTCCTGCTCATGTCCAGAGCTCTCAACTCAGTGAGTAGTTCCAGAGCTGCTGGCGGTCTGCTGAGTCCGGACAAAGACATTTCCAGCCGTTCAATATGGGAAAAGTTTGTGAATAAAGCCTCCATCTGCCGGTTAATGCGCCCCGTCAATCTCAGGGAGACAACAGAATTGAGACGCGTCGAAAAAAGCGGAGCCGTTTGATTGGTGCGAGTTCCCAGATTTATATTCAGCTTGAAGCCCAGCAGTCGGCCATCGCGATAGACTCTCTCTGCGGGTTCGCCTTGCCACTTGTACAGCCGACGCAGGGTGGCGCCGATTGCAAGTCGCCGATTGCGCTCTGCGACATCGGGGCCTTTATAGCTTTTCTCCCAGGCACCAACCTCCCGTTCCAGTTGTGGATAACCACTCTGAAGACGCTGCAGCTCGATCTCGGCCGCATGCGTATCACCAAACCGCGCAATAAAGTCATCCGCGTGTTGGTCCGTCGCCTCTGGAAAGTAGCGTTTGACCTGGGCCCGAGTGGTTGTCGTCGGCACCTGCGCCTGCTGACCACCGGCACCTCCCCGCAACCCGATATCCTCGGGCTCGAAAAACGCGCTTCTGAGCGATTGGCGCTGAAGCACGCTGGTGAAGTCGGCGCGGTTCAACAGGCTGCGACGGACTTTGAACCTGAAATGCTCAAGTCCCCGGTCAAGGTGCAGGTTCATGGCCCTCAGCTCGTCCTCGGTCATGGTATGCACAAGCATATCGGCGAAATCATCCGAGGCGTGAGTCGGCTGCCGGAGTTCGTTGTACCCCTGGAATTGATTGCCGATTTTGACCACCAACCGCTGCTTGGGCAGTGACGTGGCACCGACCCGGTCCAGCACAGCCCCGGTGGGCGAGCCGTCACGCACGACAATCGAAACGTCCTTCGGCCAGCCAGGCATGCGTCTGAAGCTGTGCAGCAGCAACGTATCGCTGTCGGTACTGCGTACCGAGCCGAGAAACAAGCCCTCGTAGGCGCGAGCCATGCGCAGGCTTTGCTCATAGCCGTGCACATGCGGTTCAAAACGCTGAAACAGTTGTTTCATCTGGCCTAGTGTCAGCTCACTGTGAGGGCTCAGGTTTTCCCGGGCCAACATCTCTTCGAGTACCGCCTTGGGCAAGGACGGGAACTCATGACTCAGGCTCTGGAGCAGTTCGCTGTCGGGTTTGACGACCTCCAGATAACGCCGATCGAATAATGCGATGCGTTCGCTCAGGGCAACAGCTCCCCCCTTTTGATGCAGCGCAAGTTCCACCTCGCTGTCCAACTTGAAGCGTACAATCGTGTCCGCCAGTATCCCCTGCGGCGCCAGGCCCTCGGCATGCAGATAACGCAGGTGATCATCCGAGACATCGCTGACCTGACGGATCTGCTCCAGCGTTTCATCGGACAAGCCTTCAACTGCGTCGCCGAAACCCCGCATCAACTGCGGGCGGGTCCACTGCGTCAACTCGAGTCCTTCGGTGCCCGGTGGCTGCAACGGGATGCCGGATGGGGGCTTCACCGGCAGTGCCGGCAGCGATTCAGGCACCGGCTCGGGCGCGCCCGGGGTTTCACTTTCCGGCACTTTGACCGCCTGCGCTGCCGCATCGACATCGCGGGCCAGCGCCGTACCTGCCTTCACGATCAAAGGCAGCGCGTTGAGCAAGCCGAACACTACACGGGTCAGGCCCTTAGCCTGTTCGGCGTGGGTGTCGGCGCTGGCGATCTCGTTCAGTCCGTAGCCGGCCTCGATCAAGCCGGCAAGCGCCAGGAACCCTTCGCCGCCGGGGAAAAATATAGCCAGGGCACCCCAGCGGTTGATCCAGCTCACCGCCGTCTCGACCGCGGCGCTCAGGTTGGCACGGTTGACGTCGGCATCATCGCGGATCGCTTCCTGCGCGGTATTGAGGTTGTCTTCCTTGAGCACCTTGACCAATTCGACAAAGGGATCAAGCGCATTGGGTACAGTGTCCAGACTGATGTAATCATCCGGGTTCCAATAGCCATCGTTGTTGAAAAAACCGGCTTCACGACCCAGTCGATGCATCTTCGGGTATTCGACCATGGCCTCCAACGCCGTGAACACACCGGCATGATAAGTGCCGTCCAAACGATCATCCTTGGCAAAATGGCTGGCCAACGCTTTCTTGCAGGCGCTGTCTTTGCCTTGCTGCACGACCCAGGTGCGCATTGCTTTGAGATCGGAAAACTCATGCAGCGGGGATGAATTGCCTGGAATGTACATCAACACCCGCCCGCTGGTACGGTGACGAAATACCCATATGTCTCGGGCGGTATAGCGATAGATCATCAGGCGTGAGGCTTGCACATGCGCCATGGGACAGGTGCGCTGCTCAAGTTGGGCATTGTTGATGAAGCCGAATTCGATCTGGCCTTCGCCAAGGCCTGCTGCCGACAGCGCGAGTTTCAACCCGTCGAGGGACAAGCTGGACTCGCGCTTTTGCAAAAAAGCTGTCATGACAAAAGCGGTCTTTACCGATGTGCGCAATGCATAGGGTGCATGGGCTGTGATGGTTTCGTCACTGGGCAGGGTTTTGTCCAGGTAGTCGTTGTAGATATCTTGGTAGTCGAGTTGCCATACCCATTTCTTGAAGCTGGCAGGCGTGATATCAATTTGTGTTTCAGGTCCGTAGGTTTGCGGGTCGACACAGCGGTAGATGCCTTCGTAGGCGGTATGGTTGCCGCTGCCTTGATAGGCAAACTCGTCAACATGTTCGACAATTTTAATGGCCGGTCCGACTCGCGGCGGTGTGTAGAGGCCAAAGGCGGTTTCGCCAAAACGATCATCGGCCACGGCTTGATAGTCGCTGAGCAGCGCTTGTACCAGTGAATGCTGGAAGCGAATTCGTCCCTGGTGCACGCCATCAATCGGTGGGTGGCCATGGTAGTCGTAGTCAAGCGTGACCAGTTGGGCGCTCATGGGGTCGAGGTCGGCGCCCCATTTATCCCTGATCGTTTGCGCGCCGTGGTCATAAGGGGTCAAGGGCATGGCTTTGCGCAAAATGTCGTGCAATATTTCGCGGCTACTTTGATGGGGGGCGGTGTTTGTCATATGAGCAGTTCCGTCTGCGGAATAGGAGGCTCGACAATACCGCTGGCGCACAGGGAAGAGGATCGGAAATCCAGGTGACTGGAAATAGGAGGCCGCGTCAAATGCAGCAGGACGCGGCGCTCGGTTTTACGTGAACAGTTAAAGGATAACGGCCCCGATCAAGCCACATACGACGCCCATCAACATGGTCAACCCGGCTACCGTCACCAGCACCCGCGCATCGAAATCCTTACGCAGCATCAGCAGTGACGGCAGGCTCACGCTCGGCAGGGTCATCAGCAAGGCGACGGCCGGGCCGGTGCCCATGCCCAGGGTCATCATGGTTTGTACGATGGGAATCTCTGCCGCTGTCGGAATCACGAACAGCGTGCCCACAATCGCCAGCGGCACCAGCCACACCAGGCTGTCGGCCATCGCCCCGTCCACATGAGGGAACAGCCACACCCGCGCCGCGCCGAGGATCAGCACCGCCAGGATATACACCGGGATAGTGCTCCAGAACAGTTGCCACAGCGTGCGTAACCAGCGGCTCAGGAACGGCTGCGACTCCACCGTGCTGACGTCGGCAACGGCCTCCAGCGCGGCTTCCGGCACATGGTCCGGGCGCGCAATACGCTGTGCCACCAGGGACACGCCCACCACCAGCACAATCCCCGCCACCAGCCGCAGCGCGGTGAAACCCCAGCCCAGCACAAAGCCCATGAACACCAGTGTGGCCGGGTTCAATACCGGGTTGGCAATCCAGAACGCCAGCGCCGCGCCGACCGACACTTGCTGGCGGCGCATGCCCGCCGCCACCGGGGCCGCGCAGCAGCTGCACATCATCCCCGGCAGGGCGAACAGCCCACCGCGCAGGGTCGAGCCCAGCCCGGCGCGGCCAAACAGGCGCAGCAGCCAGTCGCGAGGGATCAATACCTGCAGCAATGAACCGAGGATCACTGCCAGTACGGCGGCTTTCCAGATGGCCAGGAAATACACCTGGGCATAGGCTAGCGCCGCCGCCAGGGGCGAGCTTTGCTGGTCATTGAGAATCGAGGCGCCAATGCTGTGGTTGTCGGCCGCTACAAACACCTTGAGGTAGTAGGGCGACCACTTCACATAGTAGAGGCCGATGCAGGCCACCAGGAGAAACAGCGCAGGTTTGCACCAGAATGCCCAGCCGCGGTTGGGCTGGGTGGAAGCGAGGTTGGACATGGAGAGGATCCGCAGGTGAGTCGATAGCCCGGCATCATACGCCCCTGCGGCCCAAGCTTCAGATATCTGCGCTGACCTGGGTCGGGTCCGGGCAGTTTTCCCCGCCGTTATTCAGCCCTTGCTTGTAGTTGCGGCTGAGCAGCGAAGCTTTGCCGTTGTGCCAGGTCAATGTCAGCACGTACAGGGAGTCGTAGTCATTTCCAGACCAATCATCGGTAATGGTGTGTTTTTCGCCGGCGGCTTCGCTGGCGACTTTGTTGATCAGTTCCGGCAAGTAACCGTGGGACCAGGCCGTGTAGATGGTCGCGTTGCGGTACTTGTCCTCGACCAGTTCTTCGGCCAGGGCACTGGTGTCATTCGCTGAAAACTCGATATTCACCGGCAGGCCGAGCTTGATCGCGCTGGGGCTGATGGTGATCAGTGGGCGAATATAGCTGTAGGAGTTATCCAGTTCGCCTTCCTCGACGTTGCGCGTCGGGTTGGCAGCGAACACATAGTTGGCTTTGCCGAACTTTTCCGGCAACAGGGTCGCCAGGTTCATGGCGCGGTTCAGGCCCTGGCAATTGAGTTGGCCCAGGCCACCGGCCGGTTTTTCGCCATGGCGCAGGAATACCAGGGTTTGCACGCCGTCCACGGGTTGGGCACGGCTTTCACGGGCGTCAAGAGCGGTGACGATGGCCGCGCTGACCAGCAGCAGCGGCAACATCATGTATGAATAACGTTTGAATTGTTGCACAAGGCGCAGAGGCTTGATCTTCATGATAGGTTCGAGTCTTCGTGCGTCGGGTTAAGGCGGACAAGCCCGGCCCCAGTGACGCATCAGCGTCCTGCGGTGTTCCCTGTCGATATAGCAAGCAGCCTCCATTCATTCTTCGGGCGCTCTTAAGAGTGCATTCGGGCGCTTTGGTTCGCCCCCGCGGGATACTAGCCGGCAAATGTTGCGCAACGATGACCCATGCACGACGGCAGGCAGATGACTATGATGGGGCTTTCCGACCAGGGGGTTCTCGATGAACGCACTCGCCGCTTTCCCGATCAATAGCAAATGGCCCGCCCAGCACCCAGAACGCCTGCAGCTGTATTCGCTACCCACGCCCAACGGCGTCAAGGTGTCGATCATGCTCGAAGAACTGGGCCTGCCTTATGAGGCGCACAAGGTCAGCTTCGACACCCAGGACCAATTGTCTCCCGAGTTCCTGTCCCTGAACCCCAACAACAAGATCCCTGCGATCATCGACCCCAACGGCCCGAGTGGCCAGCCGCTGGCGCTGTTCGAATCCGGCGCGATCCTCATTTACCTGGCGGAAAAGACCAGCCAGTTGCTCTCCGAAGACCCGGCCACCCGCTATGAAACCCTGCAATGGTTGATGTTCCAGATGGGCGGCATTGGCCCGATGTTTGGCCAACTGGGGTTCTTCAATAAATTCGCCGGCAAGGCGTATGAAGACAAGCGTCCGCGTGATCGCTACGCCGCCGAATCACGGCGCTTGCTGGGCGTGCTGGAAAAGCGCCTGTTGGGCCGCACCTGGATCATGGGCGACGAGTACAGCATCGCCGACATTGCGACCTTTCCGTGGGTTCGCAACCTGATCGGGTTCTACGAGTCCGGTGATCTGGTAGGCATCACCGATTTCCCTAACGTACTGCGCGCATTGGATGGCTTTGTTGCACGTCCGGCGGTGATCCGTGGCCTGAACATCCCGAGCTGAAGCATGCCGACTTTCGATTTTCAACAACTGGATGTATTCAGCAGCGTGCCGCTCAAAGGCAACCCCTTGGCCGTGGTGCTGGGGGCCGATAGCTTCACCGACCAGCAGATGGCGGACTTTGCCAATTGGACCAACCTCAGCGAAACCACGTTTTTACTGACGCCGCGCGACCCACGTGCTGACTATCGGGTAAGAATCTTCACCACCCTCAAAGAGCTGCCGTTCGCCGGGCATCCGACCTTGGGCAGTTGCCACGCCTGGTTGCAGGCTGGCGGCGTGCCACGTGGGGAGGAGATTATCCAGGAGTGCGAAATCGGCTTGGTGCGTATTCGTCGCCAGGGTGACCAACTGGCGTTTATCGCGCCGCCATTGTTGCGTGCAGGGCCCGTGGAGGCGCCGTTGCTGGAGCGCGTGCGCCTGGCTTTGAAGCTGGCGCCCGAGGCGATTGTGCGCAGCCAGTGGGTCGACAATGGTGCGGGTTGGCTGGCGGTGATGCTGGCTGATCGTGACGCGGTGCTTGCGTTGCAACCGGACTATGCGCAACTGCTGGGTCTGGCCGTAGGGGTGATCGCCCCCTGTGATCCGACGCGTGATGCGGTGGACGCGCACTTTGAAGTGCGCGCTTTTGTCGCTGGCGATGGCGCCGCCGAAGACCCGGCCACCGGCAGCTTGAATGCCGGCGTGGCCCAATGGCTGCTCGCCGAGGGCCTTGCGCCCAGCCGTTACGTGGTCAGCCAAGGCACGGCGATTGGGCGAGCGGGGCGTATTCATATCGAGCGCCAGGGCGATGAAATCTGGGTGGGCGGCGCCGTAGCGTTGTGCATCGAAGGGCGTCTACAGCTTTAGATCAATGAATTGTTACGCACCCGGCAATACACTATTGGCCCCTTGGCATTTGTGTTGCCGGGACTTGGGGGCATAAGCTTTCGCCCCAAAGTGTTCAGCCATTTTTCAGGATTGCCATGACCAGCCAGTTCCCCCAAGCCCGTCCACGTCGCCTGCGCCGCTCCCCGGAATTGCGTGGCCTGTTCCAGGAAAGCGAATTCACCCTCAACGACTTGGTACTGCCGATTTTCGTCGAAGAAGAAATCGACGACTTCGTGCCCATCACCAGCATGCCGGGTGTGTTGCGCATTCCTGAGAAAAAACTCGCCGGTGAGATCGAGCGTTACGCCCGCGCCGGCATCAAGTCGGTGATGACCTTCGGTGTGTCCCACCACCTCGACGCCAGCGGCAGCGACACGTGGAAAGAACGCGGCCTGGTTTCGCGCATGTCCTCGATCATCAAGGACGCCGTGCCGGAAATGATCGTGATGTCCGACACCTGCTTCTGCGAATACACCGACCACGGCCACTGCGGCGTGATGCACGGTGCCCATGTCGACAACGACGCGACCCTAGTCAACCTCGGCAAACAAGCCGTGGCCGCCGCCCGCGCCGGCGCCGACGTGATCGCCCCGTCAGCGGCGATGGACGGCCAGGTCCAGGCCATCCGCCGCGCGCTGGATGACGCCGGCTTCACCCACATTCCGATCATGGCCTACTCCACCAAATTCGCCTCGGCCCTCTACGGCCCCTTCCGAGAAGCCGGCGGCAGCGCGCTCAAGGGCGACCGCAAAAGCTACCAGATGAACCCGATGAACCGCCGTGAAGCCGTGCGCGAATCGCTGCTGGACGAACAGGAAGGCGCTGATGCGCTGATGGTCAAGCCTGCCGGTGCCTACCTCGACATCATCCGCGACATCCGCGAAGCCTCGCGCCTGCCGGTGGCGGCGTACCAGGTGAGCGGTGAGTACGCGATGATCAAGTTCGGCGCACAGGCCGGGGCGATTGATGAGGATCGAGTGGTGCGCGAGACGTTGGGGTCGATCAAGCGGGCGGGGGCGGATTTGATATTTACGTATTTTGCGATGGATTTGGCGGTGGCGGGGATCTAAAGGAGCTGAGTACACCGGTGGCGAGCGAGCTTGCTCGCGTGGGGCTGCCTAGCAGCCCCGTATCTCGGCCAGGAAATTATTTAATGGCGTTTTTTAATGTTAAGGCAACATGGTTTAACCACGTTTGCCCATCACTCCATTCATTAGGGTAATAGTAATAACAGCCGATATCAGAGAGTAAAAAGTCTTGAAGATCTTGCTCTGTTTTTTTGGCTGATATTAGTTTTTCTAGCTCTGATAGCACTATTTTTATCGTATCTTCAGGCGACTCCGAAATAAAAAAATCAATTACGTCGTTTGCGCTTTTGTGATCATCAACCCAATCTTGATTGAAGTATCCAGCAAGAAATTGCTGCAGCTCGGGGTAGTCTTTATTCATGGGTTTGGAAACCCTGTGTGAATTCGATATCCAGTATGCATTTTTTGGTCTCTGCGAATAATTAAGTAAATTTCTTTTCCGGGTACAGGTGTCGTAGTGTTCTTTTTGAAACTTGTGCCGATTGGCTCTGGGGATAGTTGAGTGATGACTATCTGCTGGTTGTTTCCTTCTAGGAAGTCTTTGATTTTGTCTTGATTGTTATCCAATACCTTTGAAACGGCGAGTTCAGCTGTTGCGCGATCATGAAACGTAGAGGCTGCCGGGATATGTGGTTCCTGTCTCAAGCGGTCAAGCAGCTGTTGATCAGTTCTACCGACATGCTTTTGCATTAGATGTCCTCCTGCCGCCTCATGTGCGGCTAAACCTCCTCCTGGAACGATTACGCTATACGGCCCTTCAGGGCAGCTTGTTTTTTTACAGCTAAGTCCCAGCGGGTCTACCCAACCTGTCGGATTGGGCACATACCGGTACCCATTGACCCCTCCCGCCAACTTCACCGGATCTGGCGTCAGGTAGCGACCAATATCTGGATAGTAGTAGCGATGGCGGTTGTAATGCAGCCCGCTTTCCGCATCGAAATACTGCCCTTGAAACCGCAGTGGGTTGTCGATTTTGCCTACGTCGAGCCGGGCGATCTGGCCGTAGGCGCGGTAGTGAGCGGACCAGACGATTTCGCCTTCGGGGCTGGTCAGTTCCTGCGGGGTGCCGAGGTGGTCGAGTTGGTAGTGGTAGGGCTTGGTTTCTTTTGGGCCGAAACCGTCCAATAGTGCCAATGGGCGGAAGCTGCCGGGTTCGTAGAGGTAGCTGCGATGGCGCTCTGCATGGTGTTCGGCAATCAGCTTGTCGCCTTGCCAGAAAAACTCGGTGGTTTTGTCGTCCACGGTTTTGCTGATGCGGCGTCCAAATGGGTCATAGCGATAGCTGGCGGTTTGGCCGTTGGGCGTTGTAACCCCGACTAACCGATGCTGGCAGTCGTAGCGGTACTCAGTGACAAGTTGCTGGCCCTTGCCGCGTCGTTCGCGGATGAGGTTGCCGAAGGCGTCGTAGTCGTAATGACGGTCGCCCTGGATCATCAGGCGGTTGGCCGCAACGATGTCCGGGCCGGGGCGGTCTTGCATCAGCAGGTTGCCAGCGGGGTTGTGGCCGAAGCGTTCCTGTACGTCTTGGGAGTGGTCGGCGCGGGTCAGGCGGGCGAGGGGGTCGTAGTGGTAGCGGTGTTCGCCTTTGCGGGTGTCGAGCAGGCGGGTGAGGTTGCCGGCTTTGTCGTAGTCGTATTGGCGTTGGTAGAGGTGGTTTTGCTGTTGGGTCACCGCGTGGGCGTGCAGGCGGTGTTGGTCATCGTAGTGGTAGTGGCTGAGCAGTTGGCCTTGCTGGCGCTGGTGTTCGCGGCCGCTCTTGAACAGATGTGAGGTGAGTACTTCACCGTTGAGTTCGACCGTGGCGAGGTGGCCGCCTTTGTCGTGGTTGAAGGTGACGCGGTTGTTGTCTGGCAGGCACAGGTTTTTCAGCTGGCCGCAAGCGTCGTAGCCGTAGCGCAGGGTGCCCCATCCCTGGTGTTCGGCGGTGAGGCGGTTTTGGCGGTCGTATTCGTAGGCCAACGCCCAGTGGCCGTCCTCGACGCTGAGGAGGTTGCCTTGGCGGTCGTAGGCATAGTCGACAACGGCGCTGTCGGGCAGGGTTTTTCTTACGAGGCGCCCGGCGTGGTCGCGCTCGTAACGGGTGATTAGCTGACTGCCATCGTCGCCGTATTCGGTCTTTTCCAGCAGGTTGCCGTTGAGGTCGTAGGCATAGGCGGTGCGCTGGCCGTCGAAGCCGGTTTCCTGGCGGATCAGGCCGTTGGGGTGATAGTCGAGTTGGTAGGTTTCGCCGGCTTCGTTTTCGATCTCGGTGAGCAGCAGCCGGGCGTTGTCGTAGCGGTACTTGACTTGGGTGCCGTCGGCGTTGAGCCGGCGGCTGATCAGGTGCAGGCCGTCGGCGTATTCGTAGCGGGTGACGTGGCCCAGTTCGTCGCGTTCGGCGATGATTTTGCCGTAGGGGTTGTAGCTGAATTCCCTACAACCACCACCGGGCTCGATCAGCTTTAGCAGACGCCCGACGGCATCCCATTGATATTGAGTTTGAGCCCCATGCTCATCCTCACGCGCAATCTGCCGGCCTAGATCGTCATAGCGATAACGCTTGATCCCGCCGTTGGGCAATTGCTCTTCAAGCAACTGCCCACGCTCGTTCCACACCAGCCGATGGCAACTGCTGTCGGGATACCAAACACCGGTCAGTTGTCCCTGTTTGTTGTAGCTGTAGTCAGTAACCTCACCATCGGGATCGGCCCTACGCGTTACATCGCCTTGCTCATTACGCTCATATTTCCAGACCGCCTCACCACGGCGCACAACTCGTACGAACCCATTGTCATGCTCGTAGGATGTCGGCTCATCCTCCCCCGGAAACAGCGCCACCAAGCGTCCGGCATCGTCGTACTGATAGGCCGTCACCGCGCCCATCGGGTCTTGCTCGACGGTCAGCCGGCCCTTGTCGTCGTAGGATTTGAAATGCGTGGCACCATCCGGATCAATCCTCTGTACCAGCCGCGCCCGCTGATCATGGACATACACCTCCTGGCTACCATCGGCGTTATGCACCGTGACACGCCCGTCATCCCCCCAGGCGTAACGCGTGTCCATCTGCGAAAAACTTGCCCAATGCCGGACGCAGCGCGCCGCCTTGCCCGCGCGTTCCCATTCCCAGAAGAAACTCGCGCCACCGGCCAGTTGGCGCTCAAGAATGACGTGCTGATCGTCGTACCGATAACGCTCGCTTTCACCGACAGCATTGGTCGCGCAAACCAGTCGTCCATGTTCGTCATAGGCGTAGGAAACAAGGTTCTGCTCGGTCTCCCACACGTAGGGCTCTCGCCCTTTGGCACGATGTACTTGGTAGTCCACCGCAACGATGCGATCCAGCTCATAACGCAACAGCAACGAGCGACCCGCGCCGTTATCCAGCCGCTCAATCCGCCCGGAACGATCACGGCAAATGCGTAGACGGTTGTCATACGCATCGCTGATCGCAGTCAGTACACCGTCGCGAAAGTGATAGAACCGTGACGCTTGGGCCAGCACCAACTCGTCAGGCGCCGAACCCAAATAGATCGCCGCTTCCGCCAGGCTATTGGTGATTGCGGGTCGAGAGTCGCTGGGCAATGGAAACTGCGTATGGCGGTTCTCATGATCGGTCCACACCACCGAATCGCCCGACACCACCAGCCGATGAGCCAGCGCATGGCTCCAACCCAACCCCAGCCCACAATCGACCTCCACCGCGCTAGTGCGATACAGCCGTGTCCACTCAAACGGCAAAATCCCGTCCAGCGCGCCGTCGGTGAGGGTGAGCAATTCCTCGCCGGTGACCATCGACACCGGGCAGCCGTGAGTGACTGTTTTATCCGCAGGCGCCGCCGCATCGCCCTTCGGATTCGACGCCACAGTTGGCACATCATCGACAGGCTCCTGACGGACCAACGTCGTGCGCTGGGTCTTGCCGCGCACCATCGGCACCGGGTTCGAAACCAGCGTATCCCCCGCCTTCAACGGCACAGCCGGCACCGTCTTACTCGCCGACCCAGCCACGCCACAACACACCAACTCCAGACCCACACAACA
>NZ_MPBM01000031.1:0-89522 GCF_001907715.1 Pseudomonas sp. BTN1
CTTGAAATCAAAAGCAGATCAAGATCAAGAGCGGCTCGCTTCGCATCGTGGTTACCGTCGACCGTTACAGCGTTGTGTAGATACTTTTGGCTATCGCAGGCAAGCCAGCTCCCACAGTTGGAATACGTGCGTGCTTAGAAGAAACGCGTCACGCTGATCTTCGCATCACGCCCTTTCGTGTACGCCCGGTCGCCGCTCAAGGCCGGGCGGAAGTTTTTGTTGAACAGGTTGTCTACCGTGAAGTTCACCTCGGTGCCTTTGAGGTACGCCTGCTGCGGTGTCCATTTGGCGAACAGGCCCTGGGTGTTGTAGCGCTTGTTGCCGTACTGGTCGTAGAACAGATCGCCGACGCTGGAGCCCGGGCCGCCCGAGTATTTGTCGCTGGGCAGGCGGTCGGTGGCGCCGATGAACTGGCCCATCCAGCCCACCTGGGCATCCCAGGCCGGGATGTGGGTACCCAGTACCAGCACCCATTTGGTCGGCGGGATGTCTCGTGCGGCTACGTCCGGGCCCCAAGGGTTGGTGTAGGCGCCTTGGTGCTGGCCCTTGGCATAGGCGAACGACACCGAGCCAAACAGGTAGGTGGAGTTGTAAATCGATTCGAGCTCAACGCCCTTGATGGTCAGGCTGCCGATATTGCGGTAGTTGGACATCGGCCCAGGCGGGCAAGCTGAAGCGATGCTGCCGCCATTGACAGCCTGGTTCTGGCAGCCCACGCCGGTGGCCTTGAAGATCTCGTCTTCGACCTTGTTGTGAAACAGGGTGGTGCGCAGTTGCAGGTTATCGTCCTGGGCGATCAGGTTGTCGAAGCTGGTGATGTTGCCCAGGGTGATCGAGGTGATGCGCTCCGGGTCCAGGTCGACGCTGGTGGCGGTGCGACTGCCCACGCCCTGCACTTCGTATTGTTCGTCGATCACCGGGGCGCGCCAGGTCTGGCTCCAGTTGGCGAACAGCCCCACGTTCGGCGTCACGGTCCAGAACAGCGCCAGGCGTGGCGACCAACCTGTGTAGGTGCGGTCGCTGTAGTCGTGACCCACTGCCGGGCTGGGGTTGTTGTAGTAGGGCGCATCGTTGCCTTCGCCGCGGTTGCGCACATGGTCATAGCGCAGCGACGGCGTGATCGTCACGTCGCCCAACGTCACCGCGTCCTGGATAAAGAAGCTGTTGGTATCAACTTTGCCGTGGGGCATGAAGCCTGGCTGGAAGTGCCCGTAGTTGTAGCGCGGCGTGTTGTAGGTGGCGCCGGGCATCCACATTTCGGTTTCGCGGGTGTGCTTGCGGATTTGCCCGCCAACCGTCACGGCATGCTGCAAGGGGCCGGTGTCAAACAGGCTGACGTTGCGGATGTCCAGGAGCTTGTCGGTGTAGGCGGTGTCCATCTTGCGCCCGCCGGTGGCCAACTGGAAAAACGCCGTGGCGTCACGCTCATCGGTCTGCTCGGTGTTGGACTGTGAGTACTTGACGGTCAAGTCCACCAGCGGGTTGTCCAGCGGCTGGTATTCATACTTGCCCGACCAGGTGGTGTCGACCGTGTCACGGTGGGCGAGGAAACGCTTCAACGCGCCTTCGTAGCCGTAGCGATCGATGTTGAACTGGGTTGGCGGCGTGGGGTAACTGGCGGCGGAAAACGGGGTCCAGCGGTTGCTGTGGGAGCGCGAGTATGACAGCCCGACACTGTGCTCATCGGTAAAGTGCGCGTTGACCTTGAACAGCTTGCCGTCCACATCCTGGGCGCTGTTGGGCAGGCGCTGAGGGTTGATCGGGTACTCATTGTTGTCGTTGGGCAACTTGGCGGCCACTTTCATATCGCCGCCGTCGCGTTGGGTCAGGTAGGCCAGCGCATCGAAACGGCCGTCGTCGGTACGGCCATACACGGCACTGCTGTAGACCTGCTCATGGTCGTTGCTGGAGTAGCCATATTTGAGCATCGCACCGCTGTTGCGGCCGTCCTTGAGCAGGTCCGGGGCGTCCTTGGTGACCATGTTGACCGTGCCGCCGAAGCCGCCATTACCGGTGAACGGCGAGTTGGGACCTTTTTCCACTTCGATGCGCTTGATCAGCTCGGGCTCGATAAACACTGTACCTTGCTGGTAACGCTCAAAGCCCGTCTTGGTGGCACCGTCAACGGTCAGCGGCACGTCTTCGGCATCGCCGAAACCGCGGATGTTGATGGTCTGGCCGCCGGGTTTCAGCGAGCCGCCCTGGCTGACACCGGGCAAGGTCTGCAACAGGCTGGGAATGTTATTGGACTGGTAACGGTCGATGTCGGCCTGGGTCAGGGTGGAGCGGTTGACGGTGCTGGCGTTCACCTCGTTGCCGGTGCCGATCACGCTCAAGGTGTCCAACTGGATTGCCCCACCGGTGGTGGTGGTTTTACGCTCATCGGGGCGCACCACGTAGGTACTGCCGACCTTGAGCAGGATGAGTTCACCGTTTTTGAGCAGGGAGCGGATGGCCACTTCCGGGGTGTAGTCACCGTTAAGCGCCGGGGCCTGCACATTCTTGAGCAGGGTTTCATCGAACAGCAGCTGGATTTTCGCCTGCTGGGCCACCTGGCTCAGGGACGTGGCCAGCGACTGGGCAGGCAGGTGCAGCTTTAATGACTCGGCTTCGGCGCTGAGGCTCAAGGCCAGGCACATAGCCATGAGTGTCGGTCGAAGAAACAGGTGCGAAGCGTGACAAGGCGCGCGAAACATGAAATCCCCCGGAGCGGCTAAATAGCCAAAAAGGTGTGCGTATCAAACACGGACAGGAGGAAGACGGGGCAGGCAAAAAAAACCACACATGCGAATGCAAAATATTCTCATGTGTGGTGTTGCCGCCTATTTGCTTGGCTCGATTCTCATAATGCCGTCCGCCGAGAGTACGGTTTTCACCGGCAACAGCGCGGGCAAGGCATTGAGCAGGGCGTCCGGGTCATTCACATCCAGGTTGCCCGAAACCTTGAGTTGCGCCACGGCCTTGCTCACCTGCAACGACGCCTGTGGACGGTACAGGCTCAGTTCGTCGATCAGGCTGGCCAGCTCGCGATTGCGAAACGACAAGTGCCCGCTGCGCCAATCGGCGACCTCTTCGGCGCTGAGGCTTTGCGGTTGCACGATGCCTTTGGCGTAGTTGTATGAGGCCCGTTGCTGGGCGCCGAGCAGGGTGACGGGGCTTTTGCCATTGGGCGCGAAAGCGACCTGGCCATGGGCAACGCTGACCACCAATTGCTGCTGCCCTCGGCGCACATCGAAAGCAGTGCCCACCACCCGTACGCTCGACTCGCCGGCTTGCACGTAGAGGGGGCGTTCCTTGTCGGCGGCCACTTCGAGGTACAGCTGACCTTTGTCCAGGTGCAGCACCCGTAGATGGGCGCTGAAGTCCACGCGGATATGGGTGTTGGCATTCACATACAAGGTACTGCCATCCGGCAGATTCAACGTGCGCATGCCCTTGGCCTGGGTGGCAACCTGGCTGTGATACAGCTCGCGCGGTGCGCCGATAGAGGTCGCCAACACGGCGCACACCAAGGCAGCGGCCACCGCCAGGGCAGGGCGCCACAAGGCGGGCTTGCGCTTGGGCAGTGCCAGCGGTTTGTTCAGTTGTTGCAACTGGGCGAGGTCGGCCCATAACTGTTCGAATTCGGCATAGGCGCGCGCATGGTCGGGCACCGCCTGCCAGGCGGCAAAGGCTTTACGGTCGGCGCGGCTTACTTCGTTGCGGTTGCGTGCAAACCAACTGGCGGCCTGGGCATCGATGGAATCGCTCGCTTGGCTGTCCAGCGCGTTTGTGTCGCTCGGGCGGTTCATTCTGGCTGCTCCGTGCCGGTGTCGGGTTGAAGGCGTCGCTTGCAGTGCAGCAGGGCAAAGGCGATGTGCTTTTCCACCATGCTGGTGGAGATGCCCATGCGCGTTGCGATCTGCGCCTGGCTCAAGCCTTCGAAGCGGTGCAGCATAAGGGCTTCTCGCCGGCGGGGCGAGAGTTCGGCGAGGACTTCTTTCAACTGTTCCAGGCGTTGCAGGCGAAGGGCGGCGGCCATAGGGTCGTTGTGCTCGTCGGTGACCGGCTCGGCATCCATTTCGGCGTGATCAGGGTGGACGGTTTGCCGTACCTTCTGTTTACGCCAGTGATCGCGGAGCAGGTTGCGTGCCATCTGGAACAGAAACGCCCGTGGCTGCTCGACCTTGGCCCGGTCGCGGTAGCCCAGCCATTGGGTAAACACATCCTGGGCCATGTCTGCCGCATCGCTGGCGTTGTCCGTGCGTTTGCGCAGGAAATACAGAATGTCTGCATAAAACCCGCGACAGGCATCGGCCGCCGACGGGTCGGGCTGGGGACGAGACATGGATACCCTTCTTGACGAAGTACGACGTGGAAAAGTCGCGAATGATATCGAGAATTATTGTCATTTGTCTCCAGCTAAATAGATCTCCCGTGTTTGGCTGGAAAAAATTGGGGCATGGCCTTTAATCCTACAAGTTTGGGAGCGATATCCCACTCAAAGGAGAAAGTCATGGCTGGATGGTATGAGTTGAGTAAAAGCAGTAACGGGCAGTTTCGTTTCGTGCTTAAGGCGGCGAACGCAGAAACCATATTGACCAGCGAGCTTTACACCACCCGCGGTGCTACTGAAGCCGGCATTGCTTCAGTGCAGGCAAACAGCCCACATGATGAACGTTATGAGAAAAAAGTGGCCAGCAACGGCCAACCGTTCTTCAACCTCAAGGCGGCCAATCATCAAGTGATCGGCAGCAGTGAGCAGTACACCTCTACAGCCGCACGAGACAATGGCATTGCCAGCGTCAAGACCAATGGTTCCAGTGTCACTATCAAGGACAAGACCTGACGGTTGTGCAAGAAGGCCTACGCCCGGCTCGCGAGAGCCGGGCGTTTTTTATACCGATGACAGCAACGCTTTGAGCTGTCCGATCCCTGCTTCGCCCAACGGGAACACCGGCAAGCGCGGATGACCCACCTCCAACCCGGTCAAGCGCAACCCGGCCTTGATCGTCGCCGGCAGCCCGCCTTTGAGGATGAATTGCAGCAAGGGCAACTGTCGGTAGAACAGCTCCCGCGCCTTGTTCAAATCATCGGCCAGTACGGCCTGATACAAGCTCAGGTTCAGTTGCGGGATCAGGTTCGGCGCCGCGGTGCACCAGCCTTTGGCGCCAGCCGCGAAGGCTTCCAGCGCCAGCGGGTTGCAGCCGTTGTAGAACGGCACGTCACTTTGCAGTTGCAACTGGTGCATGCGCTGGATGTCGCCAGTGCTCTCCTTGACCATCGTCACGTTCTCGACCTGCTTGAGGATGCGCAGGATCAGCTCCACCGACATGTCGGTGCCGCTGGTGGCCGGGTTGTTGTAGAGCATGATCGGCACGCCGATGCTGTCGCCGATGGCGGCGTAGTGAGCGAGGATTTCCGCGTCACTGAGTTTCCAGTACGAGGCCGGCAGCACCATGACCACATCGGCGCCGTGCTCTTCGGCATAGCGGGCGCGGCGTACGGCTTTGGCGGTGGTCAGGTCGGACACGCTGACAATGGTCGGCACGCGCTTGGCGACTTTCTTGATGCTGTAGGCGCTGACTTCATCCCACTCGGCATCGCTCAGGTAAGCGCCTTCGCCCGTGCTGCCCAAGGGCGCAATGGCGTGGACGCCGCTGTTGATCAAGCGGTCGATGGAGTGCCCGAGGGCGTCGAGGTCAACGCGTTGGCCGTCGGCACTGAAGGGGGTGATGGTGTAGCCGATGATGCCGTGAATGGTTGGGTTGGACATGGGAAAAACTCCGGTCGAAAAGGGGGACAATCAGTTCAGGCAGTCGGCGTGCTTGCGCAGGTTTTGCCGGGCGTAGTAGTTGAACGCGGCGCCGTGGCGTTTGGGCTTGGAGATCCAGTCATGGGCCTCGCGCCCCAGCTCCGGCAGGATCGGTTTGACGCTGCCCGCAGACATCGCCAGCAACTGCAACTTGGCAGCCCGTTCGATCAGTTGCGCAATCACGCAGGCTTCTTCGATGTTGGCCCCGGTGGACAACTGCCCGTGGTGCGAGAGCAGGATGGCGCGCTTGTCGCCCAGGGCCGTGGTGATGATTTCCCCTTCTTCGTTGCCCACCGGCACGCCGGGCCAGGCCTCCAGGAACGCGCAATCTTCGTACAGCGGGCAAAGGTCCATGTGCGACACCTGCAACGGCACTTCCAGCATCGACAGCGCGGCAATGTGCGTAGGGTGCGTGTGGATGATGCAGTTTACATCCGGGCGGCCGCGGTACACCCAGGTGTGAAAACGGTTGGCGGGGTTGGGAATGCCATGGCCTTCCAGTACTTCGAGGTCTTCGTTGACCAGCAGCAGGTTGCTGGCGGTAATTTCATCAAAGCCCAGGCCCAGTTGCTGGGTGTAGTAGGTGCCGGGCGTCGGCCCACGTGCGGTGATCTGCCCGGCCAGGCCGGAGTCGTGGCCGTACTCGAACAGGATTCGGCAGGTCAGCGCCAGCTTTTGCCGGTCGGTCCACGTATTATCTGCCAGGCTGTTTTGCATCTGGCTCAGTGCTTGCTTGACCAGTTGGTCTTTTGGGAGTGCTAATGTCTTGGCCATATCGGTGTCCTTTGGATGGTTCAATGGACGTCGGATTTGCTGGTCGCCCGCTGCTCGCAAGGTCGTTGGGTGAGTGCAAATGACACTAAAGATGCTATATGACACTTTGTGTCATTGGCAAGCCTGTCTCATCGCTTTCTGCATGGATTAACCGCAGCAAATGTCTATCCGCTTGAAAATATTAAGAAAAAAACTTGGCGTAACCCTGGAGGCCCTGGCCGAAAAATCCGGGATGACCAAGAGTTACCTGTCGAAAGTCGAGCGCGGGCTCAATACGCCCTCCATCGCCGCGGCATTGAAACTGGCCAAGGCTCTGAACGTGAAGGTCGAAGAGCTGTTCAGCGAAGACAACGTCAGCCTCGACAGCTACAGCCTGGTGCGCAGCCATGAGCGGCCCGACACCTCGCCGGGTTATGCGGTGCTTGCCCACCAAGTCAGCGAGCGCAGCCTGCTGCCGTTCATCATTTATCCGCCGGCGGAGTTCACCGACAAGACCTTCAAGGAGCACTTGGGAGAGGAGTTTTTATTCGTGCATGAAGGCCAGGTTGAGGTGGATTTCATGAGTGAGCGCGTGCTGTTGGCGCGCGGCGATGCGCTGCATTTCAACGCGCAGAAACCCCACCGGATTCGCTCGGTGGGAGAGGTGCAGGCGCAGTTGCTAGTGGTGGTGCACAGCGCTGAGGAATGAGGCTGATCCCGACTTGAAATGCAGTCAATGTGGGAGCTGGCTTGCCTGCGATAGCGGTTTATCGGTGCCCGATCTGTGGCTGACCCACCGCCATCGCAGGCAAGCCAGCTCCCACATTTTGCTCAGCGTTCCACAGGGACGGACA
Source organism: Pseudomonas sp. BTN1 (assembly GCF_001907715.1). NCBI lineage: Bacteria > Pseudomonadati > Pseudomonadota > Gammaproteobacteria > Pseudomonadales > Pseudomonadaceae > Pseudomonas > Pseudomonas sp. BTN1. The sequence goes on from NZ_MPBM01000031.1 coordinate 7,402, forward strand.
ATGCCGGATTACCCAGTGGGTGCGTACGCGCTGTAAAGAACCTCAGTTCCACAGCAGAGCCCTCGAACAACTCCAGATACCGCCGCTTCTGCTGGCGAATAAACCCATCGCTGCGCCCCGACACCGAGATCGCCAGGGTGTTGATGCTGGCCTGGCCGATAGCATCCACCAGGTGTTTATCCTGCGGCCCCAAGTCATGGCCGAAGATGCACAGCGCGCCTTCATGGCTCAACAGCTGTTCATAACAGAACGACAGATAATCCGAACTGCGGATACTTTTGAGTTTCTCCTCCACCTTGCCTTCACTGACAAACAGCGGCACATCGTCGAGGGTCTTGATCGTGTTGTTGATGGCAAAACTGCTGAGCAGGGTGCTGTCGGTGGACGGCAATTTGCGCGCCGTGCCGTCGAGGTTGCGCACCAGGTGCAGGCCGCCGTGCAGGTACAGGATGCGGGTGGCGTCGGTGTGCGTATTGCGCAGGTCGAAGCTTGAGTCGGCGCTGCGAAACAGGTCGTCAATGCCCGGTGCGTGCAGGGTCGCCCAATAGTTGAGCAAGTCGTAGTTACTGGTGAAGACGGTGGCGTAGGTGGTCAGCTCCGCGTTGATCGTCGTCAGCGTCGACGGCTGCACCAGGCGCCAGGGAATGTGCACGGTATGAATGGTGTTGATCAGCGCTTCCTTGATCGCGTAGTAACGGTTACGCGGCGCCGCCGAGCTGACCGCCAGGGCCTTGTTGACCCGGCTGGTGGTTTTCAAGGCGCCCAGCGCTTGCTCGAAACTGCGGGTCTGCAAGGCGTCGAACACGCTGAGTTCGGAGGCGCTCAGGGGTTTTTCTTCGACGGTACGGGCGTTTTCGAACAGCGAGTCGTAGGCAAAGTCTTCCCAAATCGTACGGCTGGCGCCGTTACCGATCAGTATCCCGCTGAAGTCGACGGCAGCGCGCAGGGCACTCCAGTCTTCAAGGTGGGCGTCAATATCCTGGAAATCCTTCATTGCGGCGGGTCTACTCGAAATCGGCTGGGGGGTGACTTTATCACGAGCCGGCATTGATCCTGATCAAGATGCGCCACGCGGTACAGGTTGATTCTGTCGGCATAAAGCCTTTGAGGATTGATCATGAGCAGCACGTTCTTCATCCCCGCCGTCAACATCATGGGTATCGATTGCCTCGACGAAGCGATGACCGCCATCCGCAACTACGGCTTTGACAAGGCGTTGATTGTGACCGACGTGGGCCTGGCCAAAGCCGGTGTGGCCGGCATGATCGCCGAGAAGCTGGCGATGCAGGATATCGACTCGGTGATCTACGACGGCGCCAAGCCCAACCCCAGCGTGGAAAACGTCGAAAAAGGCCTGGCGTTGCTGCAACAGAGCGCCTGCGATTTCGTCGTGTCCCTGGGTGGCGGTTCGCCCCATGACTGCGCCAAGGGCATTGCCCTGTGCGCCACCAACGGCGGGCGCATCGGCGACTATGAAGGCGTCGACCGATCGAGCAAGCCGCAACTGCCGCTGGTGGCCATCAATACCACCGCTGGCACGGCCAGCGAGATGACGCGTTTTTGCATCATCACTGACGAAAGCCGCCACGTAAAAATGGCCATCGTTGATCGCAATGTCACGCCGTTGCTGTCGGTCAACGACCCGGCGCTGATGGTCGGCATGCCCCAGGGCCTCACTGCCGCCACGGGCATGGATGCGCTGACCCACGCCATCGAAGCCTATGTGTCCACCGCCGCGACACCGATCACCGACGCCTGCGCGATCAAGGCCATCGAGTTGATCAGCGCCAACCTGCGCCTGGCGGTCCGCGACGGCACTGACAAGGCCGCACGGGAAAACATGGCCTATGCGCAGTTTCTCGCCGGCATGGCCTTCAACAATGCGTCCCTGGGTTTCGTGCATGCCATGGCTCACCAATTGGGCGGCTTGTACGACCTGCCCCACGGCGTGTGCAACGCCGTGCTATTGCCCCATGTACAAAGCTTCAACGCCAGCGTCTGCGCCAAACGCCTGAGCGACGTGGGCCGCGCCCTTGGTGCGGATATCAAGGGCATCACCGCCGAGGAGGGCGCCCAGGCTGCCATCGCGGCGATTCGTCGGTTGTCCCAGGACGTGGAAATCCCTGCGGGCTTGCGTGAGCTTGGCGCTAAGTTGCAGGACATTCCATTGCTGGCCAGCAATGCGTTGAAAGATGCCTGCGGGCTGACCAACCCACGGCGGGCTGACCAGCGTCAGATTGAGGAGATCTTTCGTAGCGCGTTTTGATCCGAGCTGCAGCGGGCAAGGCATATGCATGTGCCGCCCGCCAACGCCACACACAACACCGCCAGCGGCCACGCCTGCTGGCTCACCAATAGGCTTGCCGCACCGCCGATCATGGCTGCCATCAACTGATGCACAAAACCGCCGAGGGCCATGGCGTAGGAGCCGCTGATGGGGGCCTCATCATTGGCGAGAGATAAACTGATAGGGTAACTGATCGACTGCCCCAGCACCGCCACGCAATAGGGCAACCACAGCAGCACCGCGAGCCCACTGGCAAGCACGCTGCCTAGCAACATGGTCGCCGTACCGAGCAGTACCAATGCAACGCCTGCACGCATCATTCTCAAGCGACCTGTGCGTGCAACGAAGCGATTGACCATTAACGCACCTGCCAGGTAAGCCCCACTGATCGGCCAACCCAGCCAGCCGTATTCCATTGCGCTCCACTGAAAACCTCCCTGAAAAATCAACGGTGCGCAGGTATTGAATGCAATGATCACCCCATAGCCCAAACCGCCGGCCAGTGCGGCGTGCAGAAAGGGAGGATGTCGCGCAATCGCGTTGTAAACACGCCAAGCGCGGACCGGGGAGCCAGCTTTTGCTTGCGTCGCAAATACCACCCGCTGCAACACCCCTATCAAAGCGACAGCCCCGATTGCCAACGTATAGAAAATTGCCTTCCAGCCAAACGCCATTTGCAATAACGAACCCGCGAATTGGCCAATACCCAAGGCGACCACGAAGGTCATCCCCAGCCACGATAGTCCTTTGGCCAACTGTGCACCGCTGAAGTTGTCGCGCACTAATACCCGTGCCATGACGGACATCCCACCAGCCCCCAAGCCTTGAAGCAGGCGTAAGGCTAGAAATGACTCAACATTGAACGCTGATGGGATCGTCGCACTCGCCAGGGCATACACCGCCAAGGCTGCAAGTAACACCGGTTTTCTGCCAAGTCGCTCAGCCAGACTACCCCACAGCAGCATTGGCAAGGCCATGCCCACCAGATACACCGCTAGAGCCAGAGCAACATGCTTTTCGACGGCTAAAGCTTGCGCGATTGCTGGGACTGCGGGCAGATAGCTGCTGATACCGGCTTGAGCGAGGAAGGCAGCACTACAGGCGAGGAGGAGAGCGATATTGCTTTTCAATAAAAATCGTCCTATATCCTAAGTAAGGAAGAAACTGCTAGTTCGGCATCGTTTATACAGTTTTTAATCCGTTTCAGTAATCGTGGCCATTAATGAACGTCCCCATTAGGTAGCTTCTGACTGGGAGTGCAAGCTGGTGCTGGTTTTTGAGGCCGTGGTTAGTTGGGTTAGCTGTGCGCAAAACGACTCTATCGTTGTAGGGGACATATCTGCTCGGAGCGTTATGCGTACGGCTGATTTTCCTTTTGGCACTACCGGAAAAAATACAGCAGATGTAAAAAAGCCAATGTCCGAAAGTCGGGTGGCGAGCTCATTCGCTTTTTCAGCTTCTCCACAGTTAATTAAGCGTATGGCAGTCTGGGTGCCGTGCTGCTCTGTATATATTAATTTGTCAAATAGTTGAATGTTAAATTGAAGTTTTTCTTGAAGCTCGTATAGCTCTTCAGTCTGGTGTATTTTTAGCGACGCCAGCCCAGCGCCAATAGCCGCTGAGTTCAGACTTTGCGACCAGTTGCTCGGGCCACCATAACGGTACATCAGACTTTTTTGTCGTTCGCTGCCAAACATGATCAACCCGCCGCTAGCACCGAAAGACTTTCCTAAGGACGCGACTATTAATGTCTGATCGTCTTGCGCATGCATAAATGGCCGGATGTAACCACGTCCTCCCTCTCCGAATGCCGACAGCGCATGCGAGTCGTCCATATAGAGAAATAGCCCATAACGAGCTTTTAAGTAAAGTAAACCGTCAACGTCCGCAACGCCGCAGGGTTTTGGCCTCCCTTATTCCCTGCATCGCACCTTCTATTATGGCCGGGTGGTGATCGAGCCCAAGATATGAGGTTGTGCAGAAGTGATGGAAGTCGCGCCCATATTGATCTGTCAGGTAATTATTACTTTTGACGGTGACATTGAGCTCGCATATTCGCCCGCTCTTTGCCGAGTGCCAGTCCGTTTCGGCCAATGCTATGAGTTTTTTGTAATTTGAGAATTTGTGTGTGAGTGATGAGTTTTCCATTTCTCTAGCGTCCTTTGGGGGGGCTGGAAAACACTATCGGGAAAATTTTGATTCGATAAGTCAGACGATTCCCAGGCACGATAGTCCGGATGGAGTATTTCGTGTAGGTCCATTCCTGCTTTTAGGATGGCACAGTAATGTCATTCGATAGCTGCCTACAATGTCCTGGTGTGTCAATGGACCTGAAGGGGGGTGATATCATGCGATTTAATGGGGTTGTGCGTCAGTAAATTAGGTAAGGTGCCGGCGTGCAGGGCGGATGTGCCGGTAGCCTTCAAGAGGCTCGTCTATCGACTCGCCAAGTCAGTGGGATGAAGGAATATTTGATGAGAGTTCTGTTATTCGGCGCCACCGGCATGGTGGGCCAGGGTGTGCTGCGCGAGTGCCTGCTGGCGGCCGATGTGCAGGAAGTGGTAGCCGTCGGCCGCACGCCCCTGACTCAGGAGCACGGCAAGCTGCATCAGGTATTGCACAACGACATGCTGGATTTCCAACCCCTGGAAAACCTGCTGCAGGGTTTTGATGCCTGTTTCTTTTGCCTCGGCGTTTCGTCGGCGGGCATGAAGGAGGCGCGCTACACCCACCTCACCTATGACCTGACCCTGGTGGCGGCCAGCACCCTGGCGCGGCTCAATCCGCAGATGACCTTTATCTATGTGTCCGGCGCCGGCACGGACAGTTCCGAAGCCGGCAAGTCGATGTGGGCGCGGGTCAAGGGCAAGACCGAAAATGCCTTGCTGCGCTTGCCGTTCAAGGCGGTGTATCTGTTCCGCCCGGGGATCATCCAGCCGTTGCACGGTGTGCGTTCGAAGACGCCGTTGTACCAATCCTTCTATAGCGTGCTCGGGCCGGTGCTTTCGTTTGTGCGGCGATTGAAACCGGATTGGGTGGTGAGCACCGAGACCGTCGGCCGTGCGATGTTGCAGGCGGCCAGCCAGGGCGCGCCGCAGCCCGTGGTGGAGCAGGCGCAGATCAATCGCCTTGCGGCTGAGCGCCGCTGAACTGAATCAGCGCAACGCCGCTGATCAGCAGTAGCGCGCCCAACACCCGGGAGGTTGTCAACTGACGTTCCACCAAGCCGAACAGGCCGAAATGGTCCAGCAGCAATGACGCGAGAACCTGCCCGGCCATGGCCAGCGCAATGAAGCCCGATGCGCCGAGCTTGGGCAGCAGCATCAACGCCAATGAAATAAAACACACGCCAAAGGCACCGCCGGCCCACATCCACAACGGTGCCTTGCTGATAAAGGCCAGGCTCGGCAGGGGTAAACGCAGCGCCACAATCACCGGCAGCAGCACGATGATGCTCACCAGTAACGAAGCCAGGGTGGCCCACAAGGGATGGCCGAGGCCGCGCCCGAGGTTGGCGTTGATCGCACTCTGAAACGGCACCACCGCGCCGGCGAACACCGCCAGCGCTAACAAACCTACCCAATGCAACACAGTCATCTCGGCGCTCCCAAAGGTTTTGCTGGACTCTAGGGTATTCGTCGCGCAAATTTAAATTCCGAATTATTATGCCGAGCATGCAGCTGATGAATGATCTGCGTCGCATCGACCTGAACCTGCTGGTGATCCTCGACGCTTTGCTCAGCGAGCAACACGTCACCCGCGCCGCCGAGCGCCTGCACCTGAGCCAGCCGGCGGTCAGCCATGCGTTGGCGCGGCTGCGCGATATGCTGGGCGACCCGCTGCTGATGCGTCAGGGCGGCACATTGGTGCCAACCGCCCGCGCCATGGAATTGGCGGCGCCATTGACCGAAGCCCTGGCCCAGGTGCAGGCCTTACTGGCGCCGAATCGTTTTGACCCCACTTCTGCCAAGCGCCGCTTTCGTGTGGCGATGTCGGACTACAGCGCGGCGATATTCCTGCCCGGCCTGGTTCGCCTCCTACGCCATGAAGCGCCCGGTATCGACTTGCAGGTCATCCAGGCTAGCCGCGAAGGCATGGTTGAGGGTGTACTCAATGGCGATCTCGACCTGGCTGCGGGCGTATTCCCCGACATGCCCGCCGAAATGCGGACTACGCCGCTGTTCGAGGAGCATTACACCTGCCTGGTCGACCGCGATAGCCTGGCGCCCGCCGGGGTGCTGGACCTGCCGGCCTATCTATCGCGCCCCCATGTACTGTTGGAGATGCGCGGCAGCGGCACGCCGGAAATCGAACGGGCGCTGACGGCCATTCGTGAACGCCGCCATGTAGCCATAAGCCTGCCGCACTGGGGTGTGGCGCCTCAGTTGATCCAGGGTACGGACCTGATTCTGACGGTGTCGTCCCGGGGTTTGATAAATATTGACGCTCGGCAATTGCTGGCCGTGCCTCCGCCGTTTCATATTCCGTCGTTTGCCTTTGAGCTGGCCTGGCATACGCGGCGGGGTGGGGATGTGGGGTTGCAGTGGTTGATTGGCAGGGTGGTGGGTGTATTGTCCGCAGACCCACGATAACGCGAGAACACCTAGATGCTCAGCGGTTTCAACCACCTGACCCTGGCCGTCACCGATGTGCCGCGCAGCGTCAGTTTCTATCACGATCTGCTGCGCCTGCAGCTCGACGCAACCTGGGACAACGGTGCCTACCTCTCACTGCCTGGGCTTTGGCTGTGCCTGTCGCTGGACCCGTTGCGCTCGACTGCTCCGGCGGTGGATTACACCCACTATGCCTTCACTGTCGATGCTGCTGATTTCACTCCCTTGGTCGAACACCTGCGTGCTGCCGGGGTACAGGAATGGCGAGACAACCGCAGCGAAGGCGCATCGTTTTATTTTCTCGATCCCGACGGCCATAAGCTGGAGGTTCATGTCGGCGATCTGGCCTCGCGGCTGCAAGCCTGTCGCGCCCAGCCCTATGCTGGAATGAAGTTTTACCCACCGCGCTGAAACATGCAGAATCAATCACCTTTTAGCGTCTGTCGGAGCGTCTATCCATGACCCCATCCTTGCTGCTCGCCGTGCTGGCTTCGGGTTTTATCTACGGCATTACCCCAGGCCCCGGTGTCCTGGCCGTATTCGGCATCGGTGCGGCTCGTGGCCGGCGTGCCGGGGCAGGATTCTTGTGCGGTCATTTGCTCGGCGATGTGGTGTGGTGCAGCACGGCGCTGATAGCCATCGTCGGTGCGCGGGAAGTCGGCAGCAGTGCGTTTGACGTACTCGGTGTACTCAGTGGAATGTATTTGTTCTGGCTCGGCTGGCGTGCGATCCGCACCCAGCGGCGCAATAGCGATGCCCCTCAGGGCGCGGCGCGCCATCCGTTCTGGCACGGTATTGTGTTTGGCTTGACCAACCCCAAGGCCTACCCGGTCGCCGTGGCGACGTTCACCGCGTTACTGTCCAGCCGAGCCGAGTTGTTGACTTGGTCGATGTTGCCGACGTTGATTCTGCTGAGCTTTATCGGTGGCTTGCTGGCCTACGCGATCCTGATCGGCGTGGTGGGTGCCCAACGGGTGCGCACGCTGTATCAACGCCATGAAATCCTGATCACCAAGCTCTGCGGCGTGATGTTTATCGGCTTCGCCCTCAATGCCCTGGCGCACGCATTGCCGGGCCTGTTCGGCAGCAAAGCGGCCTGAGGCGACGACGACCGTTCGTCGCACCGGTAAGTTTTTTCTAAACCTTTACCGCCGTGAAAATTCGAATTCAGGGCGGGTTGTATGCTCCCGCGCCTATTTTTGCCCTGGAGGAACCCATCATGAGCCGCATGGCTACCCGGTTACGCACCGCCAGTTTCGCGATGCTGCTGGGCCTCGGCGCCAGCAGTGCTTTCGCCCAGTCGCCTGCAGAATTCATCGAGCAGGCTTCGGCCAAAGGCATGGCCGATATCGAAACCAGTCGCATGGCCCACGCCAAGACCTCGTCCCAGGAAATCAAGGACTACACCATTGAGGTCATCAACGAGCGCACGCTGGCCAACCAGCACTTGGCGGCGATCGCCAAGAAGCTTGATTTGCCAGTGGCCCCACGGGAGAAGATCGTTGATAAGGCCGAAACCCTGATGCCTGAACTCAAGGACGGCGATTCGTTTGACGCTGCCTATACCGCGCAGCAGGTCAAGGAGAACGAAGACGCCATCGCCCTGTTCAAGAAAGAAGGCGCTGCGTCGGATGTGCCAGAGATAAAGGCACTGGTGGATGAGACGCTACCCAAGCTTGAAGAGCGCCTGCAAAAAGCCAGGGCCCTGGCCTCGACCTACGGTAAGGGCCATCAAGGCGACGGTTGAGGCGACTACTGGAAATGAAAAAACGGCGGTTGGAGAGGATCCAACCGCCGTTTTCATATCAACAGGACTGTGGGTTTTTCTGCCGTGCTTTTAGGAGCGAGCCTACGGTATCTCAAGGCGGCGAGCGCAAGACTGGGTTTTTACCTGGATAACCCCTATGACCGCATATGCCACCTGCGACCTGCGCACACTTTATCACCTGACCGAAGATCACTATTTTTCTGCCACCTGCGGCCTGCATCGCCGTTATAGCGCGGCTATCAACGCTTATTTCGTTGACGTATGTTCTGGCCTGTATGACTTGTTATTTATTCGCGTGGGCAGCGCTCCATTGGGCGAAGCTTTTGCTGACCCGTTGGGCTTGATCCATGGTACCGTCCTTGCAATACGCATTGTGGTTCATGAGGAAAAGGTCGCTGAGCTACGCGAGGCGCTCTGCGCAATCGGTTTCCAGCCTGCCGAACAGACAACCGCGATGGTTCTCGAGCTGTCGCGTTTTATTCCAAGGATGAGCGAGGGGACTCTACAGATCTGCCTGACGCGGGATTTGAACGAATGGGTGGGTCCAGTTGGCAGCGCATATTCGATGCTTCCCGAGGTCGTTGTGAACTATCAGGAACGGCACCAGAGGGCGCTTGATGCGGGTGAGGCCCTTTACCACTTCACCCTGTCCGCCGAGGGGCGGGTGAGCTGTTCGTTGACGTTGTCACTGTGTGAAGGCGAGGCCCGTCTGAATGATGTCGGCACGCTCAAGGGCTTTCGTGGAAGAGGCTATGCCACTTGCCTGATTCAAGCTGCCCTGCTTCACGCCTCAAGCCTGGGGGCTCACCGATGTTTTCTCGAGGCCTCGGCGGAGGCCATCTCGCTGTATCAACAGTTGGGCTTTGCACGTTTGTTCGAGTATCAGGCTTTCACTCGCGGAGCGCTCGCTGACCGGTAATCAAAAAGCCATTTTTGCCTGGCTGCGATCCTCAAGCGTCAGTAGATACTGCTTGGCCTCAAGCCCTCCGGCAAACCCGGTCAGCCCGCCCGAAGCCCCCACCACTCGGTGGCATGGCGCAATGATCGAGATCGGGTTGCGCCCATTCGCGGCCCCGACTGCGCGCACGGCTTTGGGGTTGCCGATCTGCTCGGCGATCTGGCTGTAGCTGCGGGTTTCGCCGAAGGGAATGGTCAGCAGTGCCTGCCAGACCTGCTTCTGGAAGTCAGTGCCGGCGAAATCCAGCTCCAGTTCGAACTGGTTACGCGTTCCGGCAAAGTATTCCTTCAATTGGCGTTCGGTTTCTCGCAGCACCGGGCTGTCGTTGGCCTCAATCAATTCACCCAGGCGTACGCGATTGGCGCGTTCTACTTCCCAGAGGATGGCGCTGAGTTTGCCATCGCGCGCCACCAGGGTGAGTTCACCGACAGGGGAAGGCATGAGCTTGTACTGGTAGGTCATGAGCTGTTTCCTTGAAGGGCGTTGAGGGGGGACGACGCCACTGTAGTTCCACCAAGGGGTTAGGGAACTACGTTTCTTGCGGTCAAATTCTTCGCCCCATTAGAAATTCCAGTAAACCCAGTTGGAATAATAGGGGTACCAGTAGAGCCAGGCGATAATGTAAAGGGCCTTGAGTACTGACGCGGTACCTAACATGAACATAGAAATGACGTTGAGCAGGGTGACAAACAAAGCGAACACAGCCACGCGTGGGGTTGCGTGACGCCAGGCAAACCTCACGCCATACGCTGACGCGGCAATCACTCCTAACTCCAGCAAAAATCTAAGGGGGAAGGGGAAGGGCAGCCGTACAAACGAGATCAGCAGCGGCAAAACCAACACCCAGCCGACTACTTGGCGCAGGATGATGTTGGGTGTGGTTTTTTGGGTGTCCAGCATTGCCATATTCCGAACTTTGGGCCGATGAGCCTACATTATCGCGCGGTGTTGCCGGCCTAGCCGTAAGACTTTGCTTCGGCGTACCTACCGCTGCTGCTGCAATACATGGAGCGCTGCGGATGCCAGAAAAGAAATCCCGAGCAGCTTTTTTTCCTGTGGATGATTCAACACAAGGTGCTTCACACCCTCAGGCTCGACTGCCGAGCAGCAGATGAGCGCTGGAGAATAAATTTTAGACATAAAAAAACCGGTCACCAAGGACCGGTTTTTTGTGCATCCTGCGTCAGAACCTTCCTGACGCCAGCGCAAATCTGAGTGGAGCGGGTAGAGGACTTGTGATCGGCCACGGATTACGTGGTCTGCAAGCGGTTTGATGGTTTCACCATACAAGCGCCCATACAGAACGCTTGGGGCTGCAGCGGATTGCCAAGCCCCGTAGCGATGAAGTGCCGGCGCTTATTCGTCGGCGTTGGCTTGTTGGTTTCGGGCGGCTTTCTTGCCCTCGATCCACTTTTCGACCTCGACTGGGTCGAAGCGGCACCGGGCGCCCCGTGCGTCACTGCTTTTGATCGGCGCCGGGAACGTCTTGTCACGAACCCGCAGCTTGTTCAGGCCCGACACGCTTTGCATACCCAGCATCTTGAGGACTTCTTTGTTGCCCACCAGGGCGGTGTGTTGTTGTTCCATGGGAATACCTCGCCACGCCGTTGCCGGGTGGAGTGAATGAATTGGTTGAGGGGGGGTTATTTGACGTTCAGGCGGGTTACTTCGTCGATCTTGTCCCAAAGCTCAATGCCGCCGTGCAGCAGACCTTTCTCGTAGTCGGTCATACGCTCATATTCTTCCTCGTCGGCGCGCGGTCGAGCAGGAAGCACCACGGCTACCGGCGCGGGCTGCTCGGCGTTCGCTGGGTTCGGCGAGTAGCGTAGGGCTGACTTGTATGCTGCATCGAGTGCTTCATCCAGATCGCCGCCAGCCTTCTTTACCTCGTTGAAGGCGATGATCATTTTCACCCGGACGTCGTAGCAGCGCTCCACCGGCATGCACGCCACCTGCTCGCCCTGGGGCTGGGCGGCTGGCACACGATACGCAGTAGGGTGCGGGTAAAGTGGCTCCGAATCGTTAGTTCGCTTTCCCCTTGTGAATACTGCTTTTTGATCCTGATCGAAGCGCATCCACGCCGCAGGGGTAGGGACTGGGGCAGGCGCATCAAGAAGGTCGCGCAGATGTAGCGCTTTGATTACTTGGCCTTTCTGCATTAGCGCGGCCCATGATGCCTCCAGCAGCTCACGCGGCACGCCGTCAATCTTTTGGTTGGTGGTCATGGCTTGGCTACCTTTTCTGGCACTGATGCTTCTGCCTCGGTGCGGAACTTGATCAGTGCGTCATCGCCATGGCGACCTTCCGTCCAAGTGATGCGTTTACTGCAATAGCACCCGGTCTGCTGCGACAGGTCGAAGTTTTGGCGAAATCCCATGTCGATGCCGGTCATGCCATGCTGGCGTGCAAGGGCGACTACAGCCTGGGCAAACGCGATGTCGTGGTCAGTAATTGCTGTCATAAATACCTCATCAAATCAGTTGTGCCAGTGCCAGCAGGCACCAGCAGTAGGCGGGGAGTTGGGCGCGCATCAGTCACCCCACGCAGCAATTGCCATCAGCAAGACGAATCCGACGATAACGCCCATGCCAAAACCGGCGAACATTGAGAAGCCATCGATTTCAATCATTGCCACCACCCTCTACTGGCTTGAGTGCGGCCTTGAATTCCTTGGCGGCGGTCAACTTCCGGGCAAAGTCGAGCAGATCCTCTGACCAATCCAGGCCCACACCGTCGTCGAAAGCGAACAACATGCCCGCCAGCGCGACCTCCAGCACATCCGCCCGCTTTTGCAGCAACAGGACATCTTCAACCGCTATTGCCGACACCCGTGCGTTGTGGTCCGCCCGCTCATCCGCTGCGGTCAGCAGGGCTTGCAGGGCATCACGCTCTGCGGTTACACGGTCGAGATGCACAGCCTCAACCATGTCAATCTTCTTGTTCGGTCCGTGTATGAACACGGAAATACGCTTAACCTCACTCATGATTCTTCTCCCGTGCGCGCAGCTCGGCCATTTCCGCCTGCCGGGCCTTGCTGCATTTGTCGTGGTTGCCGTGGGCGCGTGAGCGCTGGCATTGATCGCAGATTGTTTGCAGATCCAGCGGGCGCATCGGCGCGCCGCGTATCTTGGTGGTGCGGCGTAGGGCGATCATGACGGTAAGGCCTTGATAGCCAGCTTGCCGAGTGCCCGAACAAGGCGTTTAGCGTTGCCGAACTCTTGACGGGCGTCCTTTCTGGCGAGAATCAATCCCCAGGCCGCAAGGCAATGCGGGCAAGCACCCTCGGATTCTTCATCCCAGCCGGTTAGCTGGTCCGTGATTTCCTCCTGGTCTAGGCGGCGCTCAGAGCAGTAATCGCTCACGGTTGCGGTGAGGGCTTGATGCAGGTGATGGTTTACGCGGCTCTTATCCCAAAGAGGCGACTTTTCGTCGTACACCTTGTAAGCCTCGATGGTGATCGGGCACTGCTCAAGGGTGGCCACGATGGATTTCTTGATTCTGGTCAGCTCGGCGGCTGCTGATTCGTAGCGGATGAGCGCTGTTACCGCTCGTTCGCTGAGTGCTGGTCTGCTCATCACGCCCCCTTCAACATATCAATAACGATCTTGACGCCGCTGGCCCTGCTGGAAGGCTGCGCGGCTGCGTACCGGGTCAGGTCTGCTATGGCCTTGGTCCGCGTCGGCTCGCGCCGGATGGACGCGCCCAGGGCCTGCACGAAGTCGGTGGCCCAGCGCTTGCCCTCCAGCTCCATGACTCGGTTGATAGGGCCGGTGATTACCAGATCGGGCAGCGGCTCGTTGGCCAGGACGCGCGGGAGAATCGCCGGCTTGCGCTTGAGTGCTGGCGTGCCGAACGTTTCTACAAGGTTCTTGAATGTGGTTGCGGTCATGGGCACTTTCCTCTGGACAAGAGAAAGGCGCCCGTAGGCGCCTGGTGGTGTTGCGGGATGGGTTGCGTTACTTCGGATCGAAGGCACCCAGGGACAGCGCGGCGGATTCGCCAATTTTGGCTTGAAGCACAGACTTGAATTCCTGGGCGATGTCTTCGCGCTGGACCTCTTCGCCAACCCAGCGCAGTTTCAGCACCGGCAACGAGCCGCTGGTGATGACGGACAGTCGCAGGGTGATCTGTTGTTCAGTCAGACCTTCGTACGGGATGGTGCGGAATTGCAGGGCTACCGGAAGAGTTTCTTTACTGCGCGCCTCAATCTGGTCCATGGCGCTACGGCTGGCGCTGGTATCACCCACGGTGGTTTCCGACTCGCTCGACGCCTTGATGGTGATCGTGCGCACGGCTGCTATGGCCTTGGCAACCGGGATTGGGTCGCCCGCTTCGTCTACCGGGGTTAGGTACTGGTGCCAGTCTTCGATCCAGTCGCTCAAATCCTTCTGGCTGATACCGCGCCCGCCGATGCTTTGGGCAGCGGTGTAGCCGGCGGTTGGTTTCAACTTTAGGACGGCACGGTCATCGGCGTGGCCGGGTGCTTCGGCGGTGCCCAGGTTGAACAGCAAGGTGCAGCTCATTGCGTCCTGGTCGATGAAGCCGCGTGCGCCAGGCGCGGCGCGCTCAACTACGTAGGTGCCGAAGTCAGCCAGGGAATGGGTGCTGTAGGTGCCACGAAAACGGCTTCGACCTGCCTGGAACTTCTCCAGGTCGATGACCGTCGCGCTATCGGGCACCACAACGGTAGGAACAAGTGTGTTCAGCGTTTTACCGGTTGCAGCCAGCGCGTTATCGGTAATGAGCTGAATTGCTTCTTTGGTAAGTGACATCGGTTATTTCCTTGGATTGCGGAAGGGAGGTGGAGCGGGGTGAATCAAGTGCGTTTGGGGATTGGTGCGTCGTCACGGCTGAAAAGCTGGTCATGCTTTTCCGCGAAGAGGGTCACGCGGCCGCCGGTGCCCACATGCATGGGAGTGTCGAGACTGGTGTTTTCGCTACGGGTACCGCGCTTGGTCGGCACCTTGTAGTCAAGCTTGTGCTTGATCTTCACCTGGTGCGATTCGCCGATCTGGCTGAAATCCAGGGTGATGACCACCTTCCCGGCCTTGCCGTGGTCAACAACCCCCGCGGCTACTTCGGAAAGGGCGTGGCCGATTTGGCTGGCGAAGGCGCCGCCGTTGAGTTCTTCCAGGAACTCGGCTGTATCGGTTGCTGTGGACATGGTTTTTTCTCCGATTGAGGATTTATGCCGCTGGCAGGTAATGCCAGCCATGTTTCGCGCTTGCGTTGCTGGGGGCGGGACTTCATGCGGTTCATGCGACTTTCTGTTGGCTCCACACGCCGACGGCGTTGAACACGCGGGCGGCCTGCTGTTCGGTCAAGGACACATCTGTTGGAATCGCGATCCAGCCCGAGGCCACAACGTGGTTGGGGTTGCACTCGGCAATCAGGTCTTTGTAGGTGGATTCGATAACGTCGGTCAGATGCTCGGCCAGGTACTGACCCTGGGGCGCAACTTCCACTGATTTGCTGTACTGGCCGCCAGCGCCTGCATCGCACATGACGCTTAGGTAGATGGTCCAGCGGTGGGGGATGTCGCAAACCGCGTCAGCGATGCGCTGGCCGGGCGGAATGCTCTTGCAGTTCATCCAATTAATCAGGCCCTGGCGGCCGCTTGGGTCGATGTTGACCACCGCCACATGGTTGGTGGCCAACAGCGAGCGACACGACCGGGCAATGCGAGCCTTGAGGTTGTGCGGCTTGCGCTTGCTCATCACGCAGCAATCCCAAGGACTTGGTTCATCCGCTCATCAAGGATTTCGTAGAAGGTTTTAACCCGCTCCGAAAGCTTGCGGATCATTGCTTCATCCCGGTAAGCGCGCTTGATGAACAGCGGCATACCGGGCCAATAGCAAACAAAGTCGATCCACTCGCGCTCCGATAACCAAAGTCCGCCTTGGCACTGGGCTACGTGTTCCTTTGGAATTTCGCCGGAGAGGATCACTTCAACCTGGAATTTAGGAAGCTTGGTTTTGATTTCCGTAAGGCCCTTGTCCCCAACCAGCGAGTCAGGGGAATAGCCGGCGCCGTGGTTCAGGATGATAGCCACCTGGCTGGTTTGGACTTCTTTGCGCTGTTCGTACAGCTTGCGACCGACACCTTCCCACTCATGGCCGCGCTCGGTATGTCGGTTTCCCTGGAATGGGTCGGCGGCCTCGCCTGTGATGCGCTCGCCGATAAGCGTGTTCATGTAGGTGAAAGCACCGACACCGAAACCCGCCTCGCCTTTGCCGTTGGTTAGCAGGCAATCCAGCTCGCTGCAGGTGACTATCCCTAGGCGAAGGGCCAGCCATTCCGGTGAACCCTGTTCAACTTCTGTGATGATTTGCATCAGTCGTTCCCCTCGGGTTGGGTTGTGTTTAGCGCGGCGGATTTGGTGAGCATGGCAAGCACCTGATCAAAAGCAGCTTTCTCAACATCAGCCGGTGTGCCGTTAAATGCCGCGAATGTCGTTTTGGCTTTGTCGCTGCATTTGTCCAGAAGAGCCTGTAACTGCCTGGCCTGAATGTCAGTGACTAGCTTGGGTGCTGGCTCGGTGCCCTGGGCGTCGTCGTCTTCGCCGGTAGTGGTGAAGTTGAGCAACGCGCCGGCGGTGTAGCGCTTGCCGTAGCTGACAGAGCTGGCTACTGACTGAACGGCGTTCTTACTACCGGTGGCATCGACGGGCAGCAGGATCGAGGTGGTTTCGCGGTGCCCGTCACGGTGGCTAAGCACGCCTTCCACCTCAACACCGCCAGGGTTTCGAGGGATTCGAAACGACAAGGCAAAGCCGTATTTCGCCAGTACCGGTTTCAACTCTTCGTTGATGTCCTCCCACAGTGCGTAGGTGGACTGAACGTTCTTGAATTTGTCGCGGATGGCGCCGCGCTCGCGGATGACGGGAAGCTTTTTCTGCATTTCGGCCATGGCGGCGTCAAATGCCTGTTTCGCCAGACGGTCCTGATGCTGTTGGTGCATCAGCATCAGGCGCTCCATCTTGTCGATATCGGCGGCCGGGTTGGTGGCCACCTGTTGAATGATCGCCATGATGGTGGCGGATTCGGTTTGGACGGCCGGGGCGCGCACGGCCTTATCAATCACTGCTGGATTGCTCATGATGACCTCAGTACTGAATGGACATGGCGGGGATGAGGTTGCTGGCGACCAGCTTCACGGCCAGTCGGGCGCATTCTTCGGTCATGCCGCCTTTGATGAATGCCTCCTTGGCCGCCTTGTAGATCTTGCCTTTGTGGGCCTTGTCGGCTTCTCGTAGCCTTTCCAGGCGCAGGATTTCGTCAGCGGCGGCGTCGGCTCTGGCTTGCTCGTCCAGTCGAGCCTGTTCAACTGCCTTCTTCTGATCTTCAATCGCTTGCAGGCGGTCGCGCTCTGCCTTCTGGTCGGCTTCAACCTTTTCGCGATTCGCCTGTTCGGCCTTGCGCTCGGCTTCGGCGGCCTGCAACTTCAAGTCGTTTTCGCGCTTCTCGGCAGCTTCACGCGCAAGCCTGGCCTTTTCTTCTGCATCCTTGGTTGCTTGCTCGGCAGCTTCGCGGGCAATACGGTCCTCGTTGTCCTTCTTGTCGCGGGCTTCCTTCTCCAGGCGAAGGCGTGTCAATTCGGCCTGCTCGGCTTCGTGCTTGACTCGCTCGGCGTGGATGGTTCGCAGTTTCGCCAAGGTCTGGTCTTTCACCTGGGCGGCTTCGGCTAAGAACTCTTCCCAGGTATCGTCGATTGCGATCAACTCAAGGTCGGCAATGGCCTGGGCCACCTGGGCGGCTGTCGGCGTTTCTTCGAAAACGGCCAAGTCCTTGATGCTCTGGATTCCGTCGACGTGTTTGTCGGTGCGGGCCAGTTCAGCCTTTTCCCAGTCCGTCAGCGGCTGGCGGATTTCGTCGCGCAGGGCATCCATCTTGGTGACCCAGTCGCGCAGCTCGGCCTCAATGGTTTTTGGCATTTCCTTAAGGCGTTTCAAATAGTCGCGGCCCGGCTTCTCCACGGCGGCCTTGGATTTGCTCACCGTCATAGCTAAGGAGGCGATGCGCTCCCGGCCCTTACGGGTGGTCAGGTCTGGAACCTCCGTGGCGACTTTGGCTTTCACTGCGTCGTAGAACTGGCCCAGGCCACCGGATACGTAAATGGTCGGCGCGTTGTCGGCGCTGATGTCGTCGATGGTGATGACTTGCTGTTGTGCGGACATGGGGATTCCTTGCCGCGATGCTCGCAGCGATTAAAGGTTTTGTTTATTGAGTGATCAGGCCGCCGATAGCGGGGCCCAGGAAAACGATGGTGAGGAAGGTCAGGCCAACTATGGCCGAGGTCAGGCGGATGGCTTGGCGGGTGGTCATGGCGAACACATCGACAATGCGCTGTAGCAGTAGTAACGCCGCTCGTTGCCGTCGTCGTAGTTCACTTCGCCCTGGGCGCCGCAACCGCAAGTCGCCGTTTCGGGCTCGTCCGGTTCTAGCTGATCGACCAACTGGCAGTTGGTGCCGCCGCAGTGCGGGCATTCGGTATGGGTCAGCTTGCTCATCGGCCCCACCCAGCGGATTCCAGTTTGGCGGCAGTTGCCGCACACCATGCTCACGGCGCCACCTTCTGAACCGCATCGCGGAAACGGGATGGAGCCCAGTCGCAAGCCTCAGCTTCCGGAATGTCCCCGAACATCATCGTGCATCGTTTTGCGTGGATGCAGTCACCGCAAGTCTTGCCTTCTGGCAAATTCATACGATCTTCATCTATCGCTTGGCGTCGCAGTGGTTCGCGTTGTTGGTTCATGCCTTCACCTCGTAAGCCACCGTCCACTCACCACACAGGCAGGCCCTACGGCTCCAGGCATGGACGTTTTCGATACCAGCGTCATAGGCCAGCGACAGAACGCCGAGCCAGGACTTGTGGGTAAATGCCAGGGTCATGGTGTTCATGGTGCGCACCTCCGAATGTCTGCAATGAACGCTTCGGCCTGTCTTGCGTAGATGCGGTCGCGGCGTTCCACGTAGTGCCGGTGTTCATCGATGTCGATGGCACCCAGCGAATAAGCCAGCTCCACGGCCATGCTCGCCTCGGCGTGCACAACTGATGATGTTTCACCGGCCTGTAACAGGGAAAACCGCGAATCGATCATGTCCACGGCGATCTGATGCTGGCGACGGCTCATGCTGCGCGCCTCCGTTGCCGACGCTTGCGGGCGTCGATTTCGTACCAGAGCGCCACCTCGATCTGCGGGCGGTAGTGATGTGCCAGTGACGCGGTAGACCACTGGGGGCTGGAGGTCATACGAACGCCGTCATCGTCGTAGCACACAGCCGACAAAATCTTGAATTCCAGCTCCCGCTCGCCCTGGGCGTCCCAGTCGCTGTTGGTGCTGCCGTAGCACGGCGGCTCATTCACGCAATGGGTTACCTCCACCTGGAGGACAAACCCCTCAACAACTATTTCGTGTTCCATGGATGCCTCCAGAGGCATGTTGAATAGGTGCCGGTCTTTCCCGGCTGTCACGCTGCCTGTGCTTTAGCGTCGAACTGACGCAGCGATTCCCGACGTTTCACTCAATGGCTGCGGATAATTTCGACGCGGGACCGATGGGCGTTTTCGCCAACGCCGATTGCAATGCCTTTAATCAGCGCTACCGCCATGTCTTCGCCGTGGGTTGCCGCCAGCGCCAAGCCGGCCATGCCAATCAGTTTCAAAATCAGGTGCTTAACGTCGTCCATGTCCCTTGGCTTGCACGCGTTTATGTACGACTCGACAAGCTTTTTGGACATGTCTTCTGCGGTTTCAGGGGTAACCATTGGGTTTGCTCCGGGGTTGATTACATCCGTCTGCCCACTCGGTGGAATGGGCAGAGGTGATGCGGTCAAATAATCGCTGTCATGGTCTTGGTGCCGTCGCCATGCCCAGTGGTGAGCATCATTGGCGCAGGTCGACCTGCTCGACGAATGAAGTTGAAAGCCTGCGTGAACACTGGGTTCGGCTGGTTGTCGCCATCCGGTAGCAAGGTGCTGCAAACAAGTTCGGAACAGTCCTGGCCTTCTGGGCCCTCGCCGTCGTGTGCAATGTCAAAGCTCGCCGTCATCGCAATGCCGTGTTCGCGGCAAACACCAATGATTTGCTGCATAAGCGGGCTGATTTGGCTGTCGTAGATTTGTTCTTTATTCATGGTCTTGCTCCGGTTGTTTTCCCAATGCACCCGTCACCAGGTGCATCAGTGAAAATTTCCGTTGTCTTGCACGCCGACGTACCGAGGTCTATACGGCGCATCAGGGTGGGAGTCGCCCACGCCCGATGCGTCAAAGCCTTTCCCGGTCGACGCTTTGTTGCGGCTGGTTGTTAAAGAGCGGTTATGAATCTGCGCCAATCGCAGAACATGGGTTGCATTATGCGCAGATTTATTTCTGCGTCAAGCGCAGATTCTAAAAATCAGGCACAAAAAAACCCGCTCAGTGGCGGGTTCAGATGGGAGCGGGCGGGAAGGGTTATTTAGCCTTGCAGGCAGGATAGGCTGCCGACAGTGCAGCAACGATCAGTTGGGGTGCTTGTTCGGCCCATCTTTCAGGATTGTTTTTAAGGAATTTTGAGACTATCGCGACATTTTGCCCGTTTGTTACGCCTTTCGGTGCACAGAATAAGACTCCGTTCGAAAAATCAGCAATGCCGGAGATATACCCCATATATGCGCCATCTATGAACTTTGAGCCCTGCGGGCTGTTGGCGCCCCACTGCACAAGATCGTTACCAGTCGCTGACCAGGCCGGCGAAGAAGCAAAGCCGGCCAGCAGTGCCGCAGTGACGGCCAGAGAATTCATCTTGCATCCGTTCATAGGCCCGTCATCTTGGTGTCGATTACGCGACCAATTACTTTGAAGTGGCCGTCGATTTCGATGGTTCTATAGCTGGGATTGAGCGGCCGCAGGTACTTATGCCCTGCGTCTTCTATGTACTGCTTAAACGTGCTCTCGCCGGTTTCCAGCTTAATCACGTAATATTTCCCACTGATCAAATCGGCCTCCGGCTGTACCAGGATGCGCGAACCCTCCGGAAAGTTGGGGTTTCCTGAGCAGGTCATTGAATCGCCTTTGACGTCCAGCCAGAAACCATTGGGGCCGGCGTTCTCTACCGAGGCAATCCATGTTTCAGCATCGCCCGGGTGGAAGTTGTCGCAGGATTCCGCCCATTCCCCGGCAATAACCCAACTGATCAACGGATAATCCTTAGGGCCCCGGCTTGGTTGCAGGGCCATCTGCACGTTCGACATTCCGCTGTCTTGGGGCGAGTCCATTCCCTGGCCAACCTGGGCCAGTTTGATGCCAAGCACGTCCATAATGCGCTTGAGCTTCTCAGGCGTAGTGCTTTGCTGCCCCCGCTCCAGGCGTGACAGGTTGCCCGTGTCCGAATCGACCTGGTTAGCGAGCTGTTCCAGGGAAAGCTTTTTGGCTTTCCGCGCATTTCTGATGATCTGACCTATTTCCATCTGTTGATTTTCCGGTGTTGCTGCGTTGTGCGCAAAGCGATAGGCGCAGAATTTGGTTGCTTTAAATCTGCGCTAATCGCAGAATTGCCCTGAAATCAATTCAGGGCATCGCCATGACTCCTTTAAAACGTGCACGAACCGCCAGGAAATGGACGCTCGCCGATGTAGCGGCACGTCTTGCCCAGCTCGGCGACTCCATCGACTCCGGCAATCTGTCCCGCGTAGAACGCGGCGTACAGCGCGCTTCCACCACCTTGGCCGAGAAGTTGAGCCAGGTTTTCGATGGGGAGATCACTGAAATCCACATCCTCTACCCGGAGCGCTTCACAGGCGCTTCTGAGGCGGCGTAGCCATGTCAACGAGCCCATTAAGCCAAGAGCAAGACTCAAGGGCACGCGAGTTCGAAGCCCTTTTCTTGACCCGACTTATGTCGGTTGGCCAAAAGAACGTCGCCACTTCAGTGGAGTTGAGTGAGTCCGCAATTACGAACTGGAAGAAAGAGGGGCTCATTGAGCGCTTCTGCAAAGCCCTGGTCGTTATGGACTTGCAGCTTGTTCCATCTGAGGCCCAGTGCCATCCAGCCAAGTACATCGACGCGCTGCGCACCCTGGCTGAGCTTGGGTTGCAGGCCGAACACAAGCGGCCCGGCCCGCTCGGGTGGGACTGACCATGCAGTACACCGTGACGATCAATCAGGCCAAGGCGCTGGAGTGGGGGTTGAACGCTCAACAGGCGCTGCTGTTCGCGTTTGTCTACGAGTGCCCGAGCTGGGCCAACAAGGTCAAGACGGACGGCGGGGAGTTCTTCGCCCTGAGCAAAGCCAAGATCGTCGAGGAATTGCCGCTACTGACTGACAAGCCTGACACGGCCTATCGCCTTCTGATTGCCTTACGTGATGCGGGTTTGATCGATCTTTCCAGCACTTCCAATATCACCCTGATACGCCTGACGGTGAAGGCGAAAGAGTGGAATAGGAAGCTCGACGGGTCGGAAAAATATCCGACCTTAGACAAGGCAGAGGGTCGGAAAAATCTCCGAGGAAGGTCGGAAAAAAATCCGATCAAGGTCGGAAAAAAATCCGAGCAGGGTCGGAAAAATATCCGAAGAGGGTCGGAAAAATCTCCGACAAATCAGGTTACCAGTAATCAGGGTACCAATCAGGTAACCAGTAATCAGGATTTGCCGGAAGGCTCGGACAAGCCGAACCAACCCGGCACGCTGGTGCTGGTGGTGGAGCATGCCAGCGGCCCCCGTGTCGAGATTCCCGCCGACATGCCAGGCCCGAAAGACCAGACCTGCAAAACCTTCAAGGCCTGGGCGAACTACGCCATGGCTTACCGCAAGCGTTACCAGTGCTGGCCGGTATGGAACGCAGCAGCCGGCGGAATGCTCGGCAAGCTGGTGGACCTGCTGGGCGCCGACGTTGCCCACAGCGTGGCCGCGTATTACCTGACGATCAACGACGCTCGCTTGATCAACGACTACCACAGTCTGAAAACCCTAATCGCCAAAGCCGGCGCGTACCACACCCAGTGGATGACCGGCAGGAAGATGAATTCCACCACTGCGCGCCAAATGGAGCGCACCGAAGCCAACTTGTCCGCAGCGGAACAGGCCGCCCAGATGGTTCTGGAACGTCGCCAGTCGGG
Organism: Pseudomonas sp. BTN1; assembly: GCF_001907715.1. NCBI lineage: Bacteria > Pseudomonadati > Pseudomonadota > Gammaproteobacteria > Pseudomonadales > Pseudomonadaceae > Pseudomonas > Pseudomonas sp. BTN1. The sequence continues at coordinate 30,123 of NZ_MPBM01000031.1, forward strand.
AGAGCGCAATGAGTACCTCTGAAATGAATGACGTCCAAGTCGCCGGTCTGGCCGCAGCCATTTGCGCTACTGCCGAAGCTATGGGCCAGGACATGAACCCAAGCACCGCGGCGCTTATGGCCGAAGATCTTTGTGCATACCCCGTGGATGCGGTGAAGGGCGCGCTCAAGGCTTGCCGGAATGAGGTTAGGGGCAAGCTGGTTATGGCCGACATCCAGGCACGAATTCAGCTCAAAGACGGGCGGCCTGGAAAAGATGAGGCCTGGGCAATCGCCGTCATGGCCAACGACGAATTCGAAACTGTGGTGATGACCGATGAAATCCAGTTGGCCCTGACCGCTGCCCGGCCTGTGCTGGAGTCTGGCGACAAGATCGGCGCCCGGATGACGTTCATCAACGCCTACGAGCGGTTTGTACTCCACGCCCGCGAGGCCGCAAAGCCAGTCAACTGGCACGTTTCCATTGGCTACGACGCCAACCGCCGCGCAATCGCCATCGAGAAGGCGGTGCAGATGCAGCGCATCCCCCACGAACACGGCCAGAAGTACCTGGCAGACCTGCGCATTGCCCCTGTCACCGAAGACGGCCGCGCCCTGGCTGGACTGATCACCGGAACCGTTACACGGCCATCGCCAGACGTTAGCGAAAGGCTACAGGGCGTCAAGAAATCCATGTTGGCAGTGCGCAAGGCCAACGCAGACCGCAAGCAGCAGATCCGCGAAGAGGCCGAGCAGCAGTTTGCCGAACGCCGCGCCGAGCTGATGCGCCAGGTTGAACAACTGCAATCACAGGGAGCGACACATGGCTGAGCTCGCATTGATCCGTACCGCCCAGGGCCTGGTGCCGGCCACCGAGGCCGACCGGGAGGTAACCCAAAAATGGAAGCTTGGCCAGGTAGTCCACGGCAAATTTACCCGTATGCGCAATGCCAAGTTCCACGGCAAGTTCTTCTCGATGCTGGATCTGGCGTGGGAATACTGGGAGCCGGTTGGCGGCCTGGTGCCGCGTCAGGAAATGCGCGGCATTCTTGGGCTTGCCAAGTTCTTTGAAGCCGCCAGCGGCAAGCCTGGCCAGCTATCGGACGCCGTTGCTGCATACATCGCCCAGTTGGAGGCCGAACGCGCTGAGCGGTTTCCTGCCGTGGACAAGTCCCGCGAGGCGTTCCGTGAGTGGGTGACGATTGAGGCCGGTCACTTCCACCTGGTGCGCACTCCCGACGGCGTGCGCAAGGAGGCCAAGTCGATCAGTTGGGCATCCATGGACGATACAGCCTTCGAACCCCTTTACCGCGACGTGTTCAACGCCTGCTGGCGCCTGGTCCTGTCCGCCCACTTTGAATCAGAAGCGGCGGCATTGAGTGCTGCCGATCAGATCGGGAGCTACGCATGAAGCGCACGCCATTACAACGCAAAACCCCGCTTAAGTCCGGCGGCCCCCGCCGCAAGCGCTGCCCGTGCTGCCGGGTGATGTTCGTGCGCACCCGCGATACGCAAGCCGTGTGTGGGGAGATTGAGTGCGCCATTGCTCACAGCAAGTCGGAGAAGGGGCAGGCAACCGCTCGAAAGGCCCTTGCCGAGCTTGGCCGCAAGGAGCTGCGAGCGTCCAAGGAGCGCATTAAACCGAAAGGGCAGTACATGCGTGAGGCCCAGGCCGCGTTTAACGCCTGGGTGCGCGCCAGGGACGCCAGCCAGCCATGCATCAGTTGTGGCCGACACCATGAAGGCAAGTACGACGCCGGGCATTACCGCACGGTGGGCAGCAATCCCGCGCTCCGGTTCGAACCGCTCAATTGCCACAAACAGTGCGTCCCGTGCAATCAGCACAAGTCGGGCGACATCGTGAATTACCGCCTAAGCCTAGTGCTGCGTATCGGCCAGGACAAAGTTGACTGGCTGGAAGGCCCGCACAAACCACAGCGCTACACCATCGACGATTTGAAGGCCATCCGGGCCGATTACAAAGCCCGATTGAAACAGCTCAAAGGGGATGAAGCATGAATTACGACGCCGAAGAGCTTCTAACCCAGTGGGGCCGGTGGGTGTGGCAGGGTGCCGGCGTCCCTGGTTATGGTATTTCCCCGTTGTATGCCCTGATGCGCGACAACGTAGAGCAAATCACCAAGAATCTGCCGGCTGCGATAAGCGATGATGAGGCGCTGATGATAGACAGGGCGGTTGCAACGTTGTGGAAGCGCTACCCAACCACAGCAGATTGCTTGCGGTTTTACTACTGCACCGGCATGACCATGCAGGCCGTAGGCAATGGGTTGGGCTTGACCCGATTGAAGGTGCGCGAAATGATCATTGCCGGGAATAACTACGTCCAGGCGTGTTTGGATATGAGGATGGCGGCATGAACGATTACATCGAAAATCAGAAACGCTTTCAGGACTTGCTCTTGCAGGATGCAAAATTCAAAAAGCAAATGGCCCAGTTCGAGCTGGATCAGAAGATGTTCGCTGCGCGACTTGTTTCCGTTATGAACGCTCCACTTATCCAAACAGCCCCGCTTATTCGTGGGAGCATACTGGCATGAATGACCAGGAACTGCTGGAGCTGTCGGCAAAGGCCGCTGGCCTTGAGCTTGACTGGGATGTACCAGATGGCGCGTCGCCATGGCTTATAACAGGGGTTGGTGTTGATCGAGGTCCTGCTACCCCGTGGAATCCTCTTGATGACGACGGCGATGCATTCCGCCTGATGGTGGCGCTCAGCTTGGACGTTGCTTTCGACGGGGATCATTGTGTGCAGATTGATTACTTCGGTAGTGACGGCGAGCTGTACGTCGTTGAGCAGTTGGTGTTAGGTGATCCCGCAGACGCCGTGCGGCGCGTTATCGTCCGAACTGCCGCCGAAATCGAAATGGGTAAATCATTGACGTGTTAACACAGTAATGGCACATTAGCGCCAGATTGCGGTTTTACCGCTTTGAACCAAGCCTGGCCACTGAGCCGGGCTTTTTTGTGTTCGTAATTCATCCCTGAGCCCTGGCATTTGCTGGGGCTTTTTCGTTTCTGGAGGCCCATATGGCAGCCCCGGACAGGAGTAGAAACATGGCCAACCCGACGCCCGAGAGCATCGTAGAGGTGGTGGGTGCGTCAGTGGCCAATAAGGGCATGTTGGTTGGCGGTGCTGCTGGCATGGTTGGCTGGCTGTCGCAAGTCAACTGGATCGGTATTGCCGGTGTGGCAGTCGCGGTGGTGGGCTTGCTGATCAATCTGTTCTTCCAGGTCCGCAAGGATCGCCGCGAGTCCATCGAAAGCGCTGCGCGCCTGGAAGCCCTGAAAGAGCGGGCGCGGGCATGAGTCCCGTCATTCGCCAGCGCATCGCCGTCGCGGCGCTGAGCCTGAGTGCCGCCGGCTTCGCCACCTGGCAGGCAAGCGAGGGCTACACCCAGGTCGCTGTGATCCCCACCAAGGGCGACTTGCCCACCATCGGCCATGGCTCGACACGCTACGAAGACGGCCAACCAGTGCGCATGGGCGACACCATCACCCCGGCCCGCGCCGAAGTGTTGGCCCGCAACCTGAACAGCCAGGCGGAAAAGCAGTTCGCCGCATCGCTCCCGGGCGTGAAGCTGCACCAGGCTGAATTCGATATCTACATGGACTTCGTGGGCCAGTACGGCATTGGCACCTGGCTCAAGGGTTCGCCGCGCCGTGACCTGCTGGCCGGAAACTACGCCCAGGCTTGCCGCGACCTGCTCAAGTACCGCTACGCCGCTGGTTTCGACTGCTCGACACCGGGCAACAAGCGCTGCGCCGGCGTCTGGACTCGCCAGCTTGAGCGCCACGCCAAGTGCATGGCCGCGCAATGAATCCCCCAACCCCCGAGGCAATCACCGTGAACGACCAAGCAATCGAACAGGAAATCCAGGCCAAAGGCTTGACCGCACCGCGTGTCACTCCCGCCGACCTGCAGGCCAATATCGCGCACGAACACTACTTCACCGCCGCAGACGGCGTTCAGACTGCTGGCGCTGTGCACCTGCCGGCGGGTGAGGGTTGGACGCTGGGTTCGCTGCAACTGCTGACCATCTGTGTCCTGGTGCTGCGCAATGGCTTCACGGTCACCGGCGAGAGCGCTTGCGCCAGTCCGGAGAACTTCGACGCCGAAGTGGGCCGCAAGATTGCCCGCGACAACGCTGTCGCCAAGGTCTGGCCGCTTATGGGGTACGAGCTCAAGCAGAAGCTCTATCAGCGATCGCTGCATTCCTGTTCGCCGACTGAATAAGGAATCCCGCCATGGCCCGCTACGTGATCGCCGCACTCGCTGTGTGCTTGTTGGTGATCTATGGCGGATGGAGCCACATCCAGGGACAGGCCAAGGACATGGCCGTTGCGAAGGACCGCATTGACACCCTTGAGCGTGCTGCAGCGTCACGGCGCAACACCCAGCGCCTACTGGCCCAGCTCGACACCGAACACACAAAGGCCCTGACTGATGCGCAGACCACTAATAACCAGCTTCGTGCTGCTGTCGCTACTGGCGCTCGCCGGTTGTCCGTCAAGGCCACCTGTCCCGCAGTGCGAACCGCCGCCACCGCCACCAGCCTGGATGATGCAGAAGCGCGAGCCGAACTTGACCCAGCGACTGGAGCAAGAATTGTCGCCATCGCCAACGACGGTGACGAAGGACTGATAGCGCTGCGCGCCGCCCAGGACTACATCACCAACATCTGCCAGAAGGGAAGCACCCAATGATTAAGTACCACGTCAAGTCCGCAGGCGAAGTGCATGAAGTAATGGCTTCAACGTTCGTGCAGGGCGACGATCTGCGCCTTATTGGTGAGGGCGGCGCAGTTGTAGCCATCTTCGGTTCATTCGGTTGGCTCAAGGTTGTCCCTGTTGTGACTGCGCCAGTCGTGGAAGGTGATCCATCCACCGATAAGCCTGCGCTGGTAGGTGGGCAATGACTGATAAGCAGCCAACCGACTGGGAGCGTATTGAACAGCTCTACCGTGCCGGCCTGCTTTCAGTACGTGAAATCGCTGCAACGTGTGGTGTGTCCCATACCGCGATCAATAAGCGGGCCAAGGCTGGTAGCTGGGATAGAGACCTAAAAGCGAAGATCCAGGCCAAGGCTGATTCGCTGGTTTCCAAAGCTGAGGTTTCCAAAGAGGTTTCCACGCAAGCACTGGCAACCGAGCGCGGGATTGTTGAAGCCAATGCCCAGGCCATTGCAAACATTCGCATTGGCCACCGGACTGACATTGGTCGCTCTCGTCGCCTGGCCAACAAGTTGCTGGATGAACTGGAAGGGCTGACCGACAACCGCGACCTGTTCGAACGGTTGGGAGAGTTGCTGCGTGATGAGGACGACAAGGGCCAGGACAAGCGCAACGACTTGTACATGAAGGTCATTGATCTGCCCGCCCGCACCAAGACCATGAAGGAACTGGCCGAAACGTTGAAGAACCTGATCGCCCTGGAGCGCCAGGCTTATGACGTGGGCGCCGAGAAGCAAGGCGATGACCGCAGCCAACTGACGGAAGAAGAACTTGATCGCAGAATCGCCAAGCTCGCAGGCCAGGGCTGACAAGCTTGAGCTATTGGCGTTGCTTGAGGAAAAGGCGCGCCGGGATGCACAGAGGCGTCACTTGCTCCAGTTCGAAACGCTCTATGAGTGGCAGCGCAAGTTCGTAAAGGCCACGGCCGACCACACGTCATGCATGTTGATGGCGGCAAACCGGGTGGGCAAGACACGCACCGGGTTGACCATCGATGCGATGCACCTGCTGGGCGATTACCCCGAGGACTGGGAAGGCCACGCATTCGACCATGCGCCGATGTGCTGGCTGCTGGGGTTCTCGATGGAGAAAACCCGTGACCTGCTCCAAACGCCTTTGTTCGGCACGCTGGAGGGGGGCAAGTGGACTGGTGGGTTAATCCCCGCTGACCGAATCATTGCGCATCTGTCCGCTACCGGCACATCCGGCGCCATGCGGCAGATCACCGTCCGGCACAAGTCCGGCAGTCAATCCACGGTGCAGTTCTGGTCCTACAGCCAGGGCCAGCACGCAATCATGGGCGACAGCGTCGACTGGTACCACATCGACGAAGAGCCCCGCGACAAAGCGATCTACCCGCAAGTGCTGACCCGTACCGCGACTGGTGACGGTGGCCGAGGCGGTCGCGGCATTTTGACGTTCACCCCTGAGAACGGGCGCACCGAACTGGTTATCCAGTTCATGGACTGCCCAGCCGAGGGCCAATACATCCAGCGCGCCACCTGGGCCGATGCACCTCACTTGACCGCTGACACGCAGCGCAAGTTGTTGGGCATGTACCCCGAGTGGCAGCGCGACATGCGTTCCAAGGGGATGCCATTGCTGGGCACCGGTTTGATATTCGACTTCGGCGACGAAACGATCAAATGCCAGTCGTTCCCGTGCCCGCCGCACTTCTGGATTATCAACGGCATGGACTTCGGGTGGGATCACCCGCAGGCCCACGTCCAACTCTGGATTGATATGGACTCGGACGTTATCTATCTGGCTCATGCCTGGAAGAAGTCACGCGTCACGCCCTCGACCGTGTGGGGCACCGTCAAGTCATGGGCGCAGCACATACCAACAGCCTGGCCATCTGACGGTTTGCAGTCTGAGAAGTCGTCGGGCGAGCAGCAGAAGAAAGCCTATGTCGACGCGGGCTGGCAAATGCTGTCGCAGCACGCAACGTGGCCTGACGGTGGGGTAGGCGTTGAGATTGGACTTGTTGAACTCTACGAGCGCATGACCACCGGCCGCTTCAAGGTGTTCTCGCACCTGACTGACTTCTTCGACGAAAAGATGAGTTATCACCGCGACGAGAACGGGAAGATCGTCAAGTTGAACGACGACATCCTCTCTGCCACCCGTTACGCCTACATGATGCGCAGGCTCGCAAGGCCGCGCTGGAAACTTGGTACGCCACCTGGTGGCAACTACCAATCCGACTATGACCCATACGCGAGCAACTGACATGTGCGGAAAGAGCATTAAGAAACTGGTTAACAAGGTGGTTGCCCTCGATCCACTGCGCGGCGGTGACGTCATCCTTGAAGGGATGGGCCTGCCGAACATGTTTGGCGAGAACACCGGCATGTTCAATAAAGCCGAACGCGAGAAGGCAGCGGCAAAGGCAGCAGCCGAAGCGGCGGGCTCAACGTCCCCTGGTGCTGCACCGACCACCTCCAGCGACTCAGTGCAGGCCGCTGTAGAGGCTGAACGCAAGCGCCGCCTGGCCCAATCCGGCCAGAACGGCACCATCCTGACCGGCTCGTCTGGCGTGCTTGGCGGTGCCAACACCAGCCAGAAAACGCTGTTGGGGGTGTAAGTTGGTCGACTCCCTGCGTTCACAGCTGGACAAGCGCCTGGCGCGGCTCAAGTCCGAGCGCGACAGCAACTGGCTGCCCGAGTGGCGCGACCTGAGTGATTACATTCTGCCCAGGGCTGGCCGGTTCAACACCTCTGACGTGAACAAGGGGCAGCGCCGCGACAAGAAGATCATCAACCCGCGTGCCACCTTCGCCGCCCGCACCCTGGCAGCCGGTATGCATAGCGGCATGACCAGTCCCGCATCCCCATGGTTCAAGCTCGGTACGCCTGATCCTGGCCTGATGCAGTACGGCCCGGTAAAGGAATGGCTCTACGCGGTAGAGAAGGCCATGCGCGAAGTTATGGCGCGCTCCAACCTCTACAACGTCCTGCCCACCATCTACGGCGAAGAGGGCGTATTTGGCACCGCCGCCATGGCTGCATTGCCGGATGAGCGCGATACCGTGCGCTTCTACCCGTTCACCGTGGGTAGCTACATGATCGCCAACAGCGACCGCCAGCAGGTCGACACGCTGTACCGCGAGTTCAAGATGACTGCCCGCCAGATGGAACAGCAGTTCGGTAAAGCGGCCTTGAGCGGCACCACGCAACAATTGCTTAGCACCAACTCCGAAGCCTGGATTGAGGTCTGCCACGCCACCCAGCCCAACGAGAGCCGCGAGCATGGCCGCAAGGACAACACGAACATGGCCTACCAGTCCGTGTACTGGGAGAAGGGCGGCGACAACGACAAGCTGTTACGCCAGTCGGGGTTCCAAGAGTTCCCGGTGATGGCGCCGCGCTGGGACGTGCTGGGCGAGGATGTGTATGGCACGGGCCCAGGCTCGCAGTGCATAGGCTCAACCCGCGCCCTGCAGCTGATGGAGCGCCGTAAGGCTGAACTGGTAGAGAAGGGTGTGCGCCCGCCGATGGGTGCGCCGGCCAGCCTACAAGTGCAGAAAGCCTCAATCCTGCCGGGCAGCATCACCTACCTGGACGACATGCAGCAGGGCGCCAAGTTCGCGCCGCTGTGGGACGTGAACCCGGCCTGGCTCGGCCAGTTGCGCGGAGAGATTGCCGCAGAAGAGCAGATTGCCGACACCGCTTTCTTCGTCGATCTGTTCCTGATGATCAGCCAGATGGACACAGTTCGGACGGCTTACGAAATCGCCACCCGCAAGGAAGAGAAGATGCTGATGCTCGGCCCTGTGCTTGAGCGCCAGAATGATGACCTGCTGGACCCATGCGTTGACCAGGTGTTCCACCTGATGGTTGAGCAGTCGATCCCCCGCTGGATGGGCCTATTGCCGGGTAACCCGCTGTTGCCACCGCCACCCAAGGAAATGGGCGGCCTTGATCTGCGCATTGAGTACACCAGCATTCTGGCCCAGGCCCAGCGCGCCGTCGAAGGATCAGCCATTGAGCGCGCTATCGGGTTCGCCGGAACCGTGGCCAACATCAAGCAAGACCCATCGTCCCTGGACCTGCTGGATACCGACAACGCGTTGCGCGAGTACTTCAAGGTCACCGCCGTGCCGCCAGCGCTCATCCGCTCTGACGACGCCGTGCAGGCCATCCGCGAGCAGCGCGCCCAGGCCCAGCAGCAGGCGGAAATGCAACAGCAACTGGGCAGCGCCATTGAAGGCGTCAAGGTGCTGAGCCAGGCCGACACCGGCGGCAACAACGCCCTGACTCAGCTCACGGGGATGATGTGATGGGCGGTGATGAGCAGCAATCCCGGCAGGACCTGGAGAAGCAAGTAGCCGTCGAGCAGCGCGAAGCCGACTTTCGCTGGCTGATGGGCGATGCCCGCGGGCGCCGCTTCATGTGGGCAACGCTCGGCGACTACGGGTTGTTTAGAACATCGTTCAACCATCTGCCAGGGCAGACAGAATTCAACGAAGGCCAGCGCAATGCTGGCCTTCTTCTTTTGGGGCGCATTACCAGGCTGTGCCCTGAGCAATACGGGGTTATGGCAGCCGAGAACGCGCCCAAGCCAACCGAACCTTCGAACGATCAGGAGACTGATGAATGAACGCTTTGATGATGAAACTGCTGGGCCGTGTGCTGATGAATGAGGTTCCAGCCGATGGCGGCCAGGGCGGTGGCGCTGATGTGCCGGCTCCTGCGGCTGACACTCCAGCACCAGCCGCCGAAGGGTCGGTATTAACGCCATCCGCGACTGATGCACCACCAGCCGCCGACGCCAAGACCCCGGAACAAACCCAGCAAGAAGCTGATGCGGCAAAGGCCAAGACCGAAGCCGACGCCAAGCTCACCGGCGCCCCAGAAGCCTATGAGGACTTCAACCTGCCCGAAGGCATGGAGATGGACGCGGACGTCCTGGGCGAGTTTAAAGGGCTGGCCAAGGAACTGAACATTCCGCAAGCAAAGGCGCAGCAGTTAATCGACTTCCAGGCCCAATTGGCTACCAAGCAGGCCGAGGCATACCAGGCCGCAGTCATCAAGCAGGGTCAGGACTGGGCAGCCGAAGTGCGAAACGATCCAGTGCTTGGCGGCGCGAACTACGAGAAGAGCGTGGAGAGCGCAATCAAGGTCATCCAGTCCTTTGGCGACCCGGCATTGACCGAGTTGTTGAGGTCCACCGGGCTTGGAAACAACCCGGCGCTGTTCAAGTTCTGCCACCGCATCAGCTCGGCTATCTCGGAAGACAAGTTTGTCTTGCCTGGCAGCCAGTCATCAACCGGTCGTAAGTCGGACGCGGAAGTGTTCTACGGCCCAGCAAAGTCCTAAACAACGGAGTAACAACGTAATGGCCACTATTGGTAACACTGCAAAGACCCTTGCTGACTGGGCTAAAGAGCAAGACCCGGATCAGAAGCAGGCCCGCATCGTCGAGATGCTGGATCAGACCAACGAAGTCCTCACCGACATGCTGTTTCTGGAAGGCAACTTGCCAACCGGTCATCGCACCACGGTACGTACTGGCCTGCCGAAAGGCGCCTGGCGTGCACTCAACTCCGGCATTCCCAGCGAGAAAGCCACCTCGGCCCAGGTAGATGAAACCTGCGCCATGCTGGAAGCGCTGGGTATCGTCGACGAAGCCCTGGCAGACCTCAACGGCAACACCGCAGCGTTCCGCCTCTCCGAGAACCGTGCTTTCCTGGAAGGCATGAACCAAACCATGGCCGAAGGCGTGTTCTACAGCAACGATGCCTTGGCTCCGTCGCAGTTCCTGGGCCTGTCGCCGCGCTATAGCGACAGCACAGCCAAGAACGGCCAGAACATCATCAAGATGGGCGGCTCTGGATCTGATAACGCCTCTATCTGGCTGGTGGTGTGGGGCGATAACACCGTGCACGGCATTTATCCGAAGGGGTCGAAAGCCGGTCTGGACCACCACGACATGGGTATTGAGCTGGTGGACGATGGCACCGGTAAGAAATTCCGCGCCTACCGCGACCACTACAAGTGGAACACCGGCGTTGCGTTGCGTGATTGGCGCTATGCGGTGCGGATTTGCAACATCGATGTCTCCGACCTGCTGGCTGATACCGATGGCACCAGCGTGAAGATCATCGAAGCCATGATCCGCGCCGTTCACCGCATCCCGAACCTGAAAATGGGCCGCTCTGCGTTCTACATGAACCGGACGATCCGTGAGGCTCTGGACATCCAGGCGATGAACAAGAAAAACGTCCAGCTCAAGATCGACGAATACGATGGCGAATTCCGCACCAGCTTGCGCGGCGTGCCTTTCCGTACCGTCGATGCCCTTCTCAACACCGAGGCGCCAGTAGTCTAAGACTGCTGGTCCCCTGGCTCATTGGAGACCGAAACATGATCACCGACAAACTGAACACGTTCAGCGCCGCTCAGGACGTTACCGCTTCGGCGGCATCGACCGATGTACTTGACCTGGGCCCGCTGACCCACGGCAACACTCGCCGCGATATCGGCGCCGGCGAGCCGATTTACCTGGTGGTAGCCACCCTGATCGCTGCCGCTGCCGCCGGCGCCGCCACCACCAACATCCAGTTGCAGACCAGCGACGACAACGCCACCTGGGTGACGCTGTTCGACTCCGGTGCGCTGGACCTGGCCAGCCTCACCGCTGGTACCCGCCCGGTGCAGGTCGCCGTTCCGCGTGGCGTTCGTCGCTACCTGCGCGTGAACTACGTGGTCGGTACCGGCCCACTCACCGCTGGCCGCTTCTGGGCTGGCTTGGTCAAAGACGTACAGGACAACACCAAGTACGCCAGCGGCTTCAAGATCCTGTAAGGGGGCGTCATGGAAGTTACAGCGAAAGAGCGCGGTTACTACGGCGGCTGCATCAAAGAGGTTGGTGAGACCTTTACCATCCAAAGCAAGAAGCACCTCGGCTCATGGATGGTCGAGGGTAGCGAGTTGCCGGAGCATGGCACCGAGACCTTCACCGGCTACGTTGCAGCCCGCAGTGCCGCCGGCAAGTTTGTGGTCAAGGACGCCGCCGGCCAAATGGTGGGCGCGTTCATCGGCACCAAGGAAGAAGCCGAAACCGAGGCGCAACGCCTCAACGATGGCGGCGAAATCGCCTGATCCACAGCAGTAACCCTAAGGGCCCTCACGGGTCCTTTCTCATTTCTGAGGTTCCCGAATGTCCAGCGACGTAGAGATTTGCAACATCGCCCTGTCGCGGGTTGCGTACACCCAGCCGATTGTGTCGTTCACGGAAAAGAGCAAAGCGGCCGAGCTGTGTCGGGTGTTCTACGGCCCACTTCGTGAGTTGGTGTTGCAGGCTTTCCCCTGGCCATTCGCGGAATCCATCGTTGCCCTGGCGAGTCTGGGCAGCCCTGCGCCTGGTTGGGCGTTCCGGTATCGCTACCCGGCCGACTGCCTCAAGGTGCGAAACATCGTTGTACCTGGCCAGCGCATGACCATGACCAGTGATCAGCGTATTCCGTACAAGATCGGTTATGACTCTGGCGGCCGCGTAATCCATACCGACCAGATTGACGCTGCGTGCTGCTTCACGTTCAAGGTCGAGGACTCAACGTTCTTTGATCCTGCCTTTGCCGACGTTCTGGCCTGGCGCTTGGCCATGGATCTGGCGTTGCCGCTGAGTTCGAAATCAGACCTACAGCAATTCGCAACCCAGCAGTACAACCTGGCCATGTCGATTGCCAAGGGGTCGGCCTTTCAAGAATCCCAGGACGATCCAGATCCTGAGTCTGAATTCATCAGGGTGCGTTCATGAGCGGAATACTCCAGCCGACCTTCGCGGCGGGCGAACTTTCGCCGTCTGCCAGTGCGCGTACCGACATTGCCCGCTACTACACGGGCCTCAAGCTGTGCCGCAACTTCATGGTCATGCCCTACGGCGGCGTGCGTAATCGTGCTGGCACGCGCCTGGTGGCTGAGGTCAAGGATTCGACCAAGCTTTGCCGCCTGGTCCCGTTCCAGTTCAACGATGTGCAGACATACGTCCTGGCGTTTGGCGATTTGAACATGCGGGTTATCAAGGACGGTGGCCAGGTGCTGTACAGCGCCGGCCCCAACATCGGCACGCCCTTCGAACTGGCCATGCCGTACACGCAATATGACCTGGCATCCCTGAATTACACCCAGTCTGCTGACGTGATGACGTTCGCGCAGCCAGGGTACAAGCCGCGTGAACTGAACCGTCTGGCCCACGACAACTGGACCACCGCCGAAATCAACCTGGCCCCGCGCATTGCTGCGCCAGCATCCGCCACGGCAACAAGCGGAGGCGGCACTGGCACGGCGCAAACCTGGCGCTACCAGGTCACGGCTGTGCTGGATGACGGCAACACCCTGGATGAGTCCCTGCCCGCAACGTCAAACTCCGTCACGACCCACACAGATGTTGCCTCGGCAACTATCACCTGGCCAGCCGTTACCGGTGCGACGTACTACATTATCTACAAGGACAACGCTGGCGCCGGGATCTACGGATTCATCGGGCGCGCCACCGGCACCACCTTCACGGACCAGAACATCACGGCCGTCAAGACCGATACGCCACCGAACGGTAACGACCCTTTTGTGGGCGCCGGTAACTTCCCGGGCGCCGTGGTGTATTACCAGCAACGCCTGATATTTGCCGGTAGCAACTTGCAGCCACAGACCGTGTGGACGAGCAAGACCGGCCTGTTCAAGAATTTCGGCTATTCCGTCCCGAACAAGGACGATGATGCGATCACCTTCACTTTGAGCAGTAACAAGGTGAACCGGGTTCGCCATCTGCTGGGGCTGCGCAAGCTGCTGGCGCTCACCACGGGCGCCGAGTTCACCATTTCGGGCGGCGACACAGGTTTGTCGGCAAAGACCGTGCAGGCCGTTCCAGAGGGCTACGACGGCACAGCCATCGTTCCGCCTGTGGTGGTGGGCAACAGCGCGGTGTACGTCCAAGCACGCGGCAACCGGGTTTCATCGTTCGGTTACTCCCTGAATGCCGACGGGTTTGCTGCAGATGACCTGACGCTATTCAGCGCGCACCTGTTCAAGGGCAAGGAATTGACGAACGTCGCCTACCAGAAGGTGCCCGACTCGATTGTTTGGTACGTGCGCGATGACGGCGTGCTGCTGGGCCTGACCTACGTTCCCGAACAGCAGCTGGTGGGCTGGCATTGGCACGACACTGACGGTTTCGTCGAGTCCATCGCCTGCATTCCCGAAGGCCAGGAAGACGTGCTGTACATGGTTGTGCGCCGCAATATCAACGGCGTGCAGAAGCGCTACATAGAGCGCATGGAAAGCCGGCAGATCACCAGCATTGAGGACGCTTTCTTTGTTGATTGCGGCCTGACCTATGACGGGCGCAACACCGACGCCGCCAAGACCTTCACCTTATCCGGCGGCACAACCTGGCAGTTTCCCGAAGTCGTCACCATGACGGCGGTGGGCCACACCCCATTCACCGCGGGGAGTGTGGGCGTCGATTATTCATTGAAGCGCCAGGTGATCGACGAGAACGGCGACCCTGCTACAGAAATTGTGCGCGTAGAGGTGGTCGGCTACACCAGCACCAGCGTCGTCACGGTCAAGCTGCTGATCATCTGCCCCGAGTCGTTGCGCGGCGTTCCGGTTTCCAAATGGGCGCGCCAGGTGCAAACGCTATCCGGCCTGGGCCATCTGGAAGGCAAGACCGTTTCAATCCTGGCTGACGGCAGCGTGCACCCCCAGCGCGTGGTTATGGGCGGTTCTGTTGCATTGCAGGAAGCCGCAGGCATTGCCCACGTAGGGCTGCAATATATCTCCGACATGGAAACCCTCGACCTGGAGTTGAAAAACGCCAATGAGACGGTGCTAGACAAGAAGATCGCCGTCACAAGCTTGACGGTAATGGTCGAGGAATCGCGGGGCATCTTCGCCGGCAAGGACAAAAACCACCTTTACCCACATAAAACCGGCCGGGATGACTACGAGTCGCCTATTGAGCTACTCACCGGGCAAGCGGAAATCTCTATATCCAACGACTGGCAGGGCAAGGGCCGGGTATTTATCCGACAGGCAGACCCGCTGCCGCTGTCCGTGCTGGCGGTGATCCCGGAGGTGACCATTGGCGGTCGCTGACGTTTTGCCCATTGAGCCCGAGGATATTCCGGCGATCCTGCGCGACGTGCGCCAGGCCGATATCGACGAGATTGTCGAAGGTCTCGGCGTATCCCTGGAGCGTGAGCTGCTATCCGGCATCAACGACAGCCTCAACGCCCGCAAGATTGTGGTCAACGGTCACATCGTCGCCGTGTTTGGGGATGCGGTGCACAGCCTTCTTGGATCGGTCGGCGTGCCATGGCTGATCAGTACCACCCACGTCGAGCGCCACGCCCGCGCATTCCTCAAGGTCTGCAAGCCCGAGGTGCAAGGGATGCTGACCCGGCACCGCCACCTCATCAACTACGTCGACGCCCGCAATACCTCGGCCATTCGCTGGCTGAAATGGCTGGGCTTCGACTTCGGCGAGGCCGTCCCGTATGGGCCTAAGCGCCTGCCGTTCTATCCCTTCACCCTGAACCGAGAGGAATAACCATGTGCTGGATGGCATTGATACCCGTAGCCATTGGCTTGGCCGGCAGCATGATGCAGGCCCAGGGCCAGAAGCAAAACGCCCAGTTCCAGTCTGGAATGATGGAACAGAACGCCGCGTTCAAGCGACAAACCGCTGACGAAACGATCAACGCCGGCAACACTTCGGCGGATTGGCAGCGCGTGCGCACCGGGCAGGCAGTCGGCACCCAGCGCAGCGTGCAGGCCGCTAACGGGATCGACGTGAACAGCGGCAGTTCGGCCCAGTTGCAGGACGACACCGCCATGCTCGGCGAGCTGGACGCCCTGACGATCCAGAACAACGCCGCCCGCGAAGCATACGGCTACCGCGTGCAGGCCAAGCAAGACTTGCTCAATGCCAACCAGACCGTGCAGAACGGCAAGACCGCCGCCATGGGCTCAATCCTCGGCGGTATTGGCGGTGCATTCGGTTCGTTCGCGGGGGCTCGCTAATGCCACGGGTACCGACATACGACACGGCGCAGGTCCAGCAGCAGCCAACCCGGCCCGTTCAACTCCAGGGCGTTGCGCCTGATACCACCTCGATTGCCCAGGGCTTGCAGAGTTTTCAGCGTGGCGCGGAAATCCTGGCCAACAAGTCCAGGGAGCAGGCCGATACCGCCTCGATCATGGATGCTGATCGCAAGCTGACCGAGTGGCAGCAGAACACCATGTTCAACCCGGAAGGCGGCGTATACACGCGTAAGGGCGGGGCTGCGCTTGATATCACCAACCAAACGCTGGGCCAGTTCGAAGAGGCCCAGGCCAAGATCGCCGAAACCCTGACCAGCGAGCAGCAGAAAGCACGTTATTCGCAGATTGTCGCCAGCCGCCGCAACTCGCTATCCAACGAGTTGAACAAGTATGAGTTCGCCCAACGGGAGCAGCATTACGACGATACGGCCGAAGGTCAGCGCAGAAGCGCCATCCAGGGCGCCGCCCTGTACGCCAACGACCCGCAACAGCTCGCCTACTACCAAGCCAAGATGAATGTGGTTGAAGGGTCTGAGGCGCAGCGCAAGGGCCTTCCGCCCGAGCTTGCCGAACAGAAACGCCTGGAGGCGAACACCCGGCTTAACGCGGCAGTGATTGAGCAACTGGCTGCGCGTGACCCGATGAAGGCAAAGCAATACTTCATGGACAACGCTGTCAGCATGACCGCCGACGCGCAGCTTAAGGCGGTCTCGATGCTCAAGCCGCTTATTGATCGCCAGGTTGGCGTCAGCGTGGGCAGCCAGGCCGTGCAGGATGTCAGCAGCCAGGACAACAGGGTGTTCGCCTCAATCCTGCAAGCTGAAAGCGGCGGCAAGCAGTTCGACCGCAACGGCCAACCGATGACGTCGAGCCGTGGCGCCATTGGTACCGCTCAGATCATGCCCAGCACCGGGCCAGAAGCGGCAAAGCTTGCCGGTGTTGAATGGGACGAGAACCGCTTTCGCAATGACCCGGACTACAACCGTCAGCTCGGTCAAGCCTATTTCCAGAAGCTGACCAACGATTTCAAGTCGCCAGCGCTGGCCGTGGCCGCTTACAACGCTGGCCCAGGCATGGTTAACGACTGGATCAATGGCACCAACACCACCGGCAAGAACGCAAGCAAGCTCAAGCTGGGTGACCCGCGCACTGGGGAAATCAGCCAGGCCGAGTTCCTGGACAAGATCCCGTTCAAGGAAACCCGCGAATACACCGAAAAGGTGCTGGGCAAGGCATTGCAGACCCAGGAACCCAGCTTTGGCCACGTAGCACAGGCCATTGATGCGCGTGACGATCTGACCGCCGACCAGAAATCAATCGCTCTGAAAGCCGCAAAGCAGCGCATCGACTGGCAAGCCGAGCAGCGCAAGCAACAGGATGCGCAGAACCTGGAGTCCGCATGGGATGTGGTGTTGCAGGGTAATAGCTGGGACACGATCCCGGCCGCAACCTGGGCCGCGCTGCCAGCCGAAGGCCGCAAGCAGATCATGGATTACAAGCCTGGCCGCCCCACAGACCAGGAGGTCTATTACCGGGCTCGAGACGAGATTGTCAGCGGCAATGAGCTGAATCTATTGGGGATGCGCGCAAAGCTTTCCGACTCCGACTTTCAGGAACTGACGAAGCTCCAGCAGGACCGGCGCGAGAAGGGCGCCGAGGCCACGTCATCCATTGGCAGCAACGACAACATATTCAAAGAGGCGTTGCGTGTGGCTGGCATTGATCCAGAAGCCAAGGCGGGCAAGCGCGACGCCAAGTCTGTGGCCGCTGCGCGCCGATACGTTGACACGCAGATACGCGCCCTGGAACAGGATCAAGGCAAGAAGGCCACCCCCGACCAGGTGCAGAAGGTCGTAGACCGGGCGTTCATCCAGGGTGATGTGCCTGGATCCGGCTTCATGGGGATGTTCTCGTCCAAGAAGCGAGCCTTCGAACGCGAGCCCGGCGACCAGGTGGTCGTTCGGGACATCAAGCAAATTCCAGCAGATGAACATAAGCAGATCGTCGAAGCGCTCAAGCGCCATGGCCGCGTGCCGAATGACGCCGACATCTTGAAACTGTTCAACGAGGCCAATCAATGAATCGCTACGACGAAATTCTCACCAGCACCGGTGAGCAGGCCGCCGCCGAACCCAACAAATACGACGCAGTGATTCAGCGCCAGCGTGACCTGCCGAACCCGCGCAACACTTTGAGCTATGTCGCTGACACCAACCCCGACGAGCAGGCGAACATCCAGCGCCTGGCCGAACTGACCGGGCTGGCGCCGGAAATGGTCTCGCGCAACCGGCCGGAGATTGAGCGCAAGGCGAAGCTCGACGCCGTGGACTATGACGCGCTGTTGAGTCGGGCGCCGGTTACCAACCAGTTTTTGACCGACCCGAATAACGCGGGCGTGGCCCACGACGATATCGACGGTCTGTCGAACGTTGAGGGGGCTTTCGATAGCTTCGTGAAAGAGTCGGGTCAGCAGCACTCCACCGGCACCTTGGATGCGCTTTCCCGTGGCGTCGGCCAGCTTGGATTGATCGGTGAGGCCGGGGCCAACCTGCTTGACCGGTCGCTTTCCTCGGTCGGCGGCTTCTTCGTCAACATGCTGGCCCCGCAAAGTGCCCTCGATCGCAACGGTACGGATGAGCCGAACTACACCGGACAGACTGACAACAACGTCGTCAGCGCTGTTGAGGGCTACATGGCTATGCCTCGGGACCAGCGCATTGCCTTCGCTGGCCAGGTGTTTGATCAAGCGCGCTCTGGTGGTGCTGGCTTTGGTAGTGCGGCGGCGGACACCGGCATGTACGCACTGCGCAACCCGGGGCTCATTGGTAGCGCGCTGACCGAGGCATTGCCAAGCCTGGTGGCCGGCGGCGGACTGGGTGGGCTTGCGGCGCAACCGGCGAAGAACTATGCCGTCAGCCGTTTGGCCAGCACCTTCGCGCAGCGTGCCGCAGAGAAGGCCATTGTGGTGGGTGGCGTGAACTTCGGCGCCGGCGTTGCTGGTGGTGCGGGTGAAAACCTGGCCGAAGGCTTCAAGAAAACCGGCGATATCGACCAGTCCTACGCCTACAGCCTCAAGCGCACGTTGGCCGAAGCCTCTGTAAACGCCCTGGGCGGGATGCTACCCATCCCATTTGCTGGGCGCGGTATTGGCGGGAAGCTGGGCAACGTGGCCGCCGAAGGTGCGGCACAGGCCGCAGGTGGTGCAGGTGGTGCAGCAGCAGGCGCCGCCGCCGTGGGCGAAGAGGCAAGCGGGGGCGAGATGTTCCTGAATGCCGCCCTGGGCCTGGCGACCGCACCGGTTGACGTGGCGATTGCCGGCGCCAGCTCTGGTCGCCGGTACTGGCAGATCGAACAAGACCTGGCCGCAGTACAGCGCCTGGGCGATATGGCGAAAAGCTCCAAGATGTTCCAGCGCTCGCCACAGCGTGCAGAGGCGTTGATTGCGCGCTTGAAGGAGCAGGCCGGTGGAAACGTGGAAAACATCCTGGTCCCGGCTGAACAGTTCCAGCGCTACTTTCAGGAAAACAACCTTGACCCTGAGCAGTTCGCCACGGCAGCCACCGGCAACGCTGGTGCTCTTGGTGAGGCCCTTACCCTGGGTGGCGACATCTCGATCCCGCTGGAAAAGTGGGCGTCTGTTATCGCAAAGGATGGTCACCACCGCGGGCTGGAACAGGATATGCGCGCTACCCCTGATGCAATGACCCTGCGCGAGTTGGCCGAATTCCAGCAGCGTGTTCCGGAAGAACTGGACCGCCTGCGCGACCGTGTTGAACAGGACACCGTTGCAGCCTCAGACCGTCGAGTATTCGAGGATGTGCGCGGGCAGTTGCTGGGCATTGGCCGAGAAGCGCAGACCGCAGACCGCGAGGCATCGTTGTATCAATCGGCGTTCCGCTCCCTGGGCGAGCGTTCCGGCATTGATCCCTACGACCTGTTCAATCAGTACCAGTTGCGTGTTGGTCGTGACATTCCCGAGGTGCTGCGCAGTCCGGCAAGCGCTGATCAGCTGGATTTAATGCTGGACCGGCTGCGAACCGGTGACATTCCGGACGACGCCACAGTCAACGGCCCGTCGCTGATCGACTTCATCCGCGAGCGCGGCGGTATTAATGACGAAGGCGGCGAGCTGGCTGCCCGTGACGCCGACGTGGGGCGTCGTGGTGCCAATCGTATCGCCAGGAAGGGTGGGCGCAGTCTCGACGATATGGCGACCCAGGCCGCCGAAGCGGGTTATTTCGGCAATGTCGCAACCGCAACGCCCGATATGCTGTTGGCCTCACTCGACAAGGAGTTGCGCGGCCAGCGCCAGTCAGCGCCCGGAAACCTTAATCAGGAACAGTTCAACGCCCGGGCAACTCTGGACGACCTGCAGCGCGCTATTGATCAATCGGGCCTCGACCTGAATGCACTGGATAATGCAAGTATCCGGGCGGCTTTGGCTGGGGAAGGAAAGTCTAGATTTGATCAGCCGGTAGAAACCCCAAAACAGCTTGAAACACGTCTGTCTGCACAGTTCGAAGGGCTGAAACTGAACCTTATTGGGCGTGGAAATCGCATCTCCATAAGCCGGATTGAAGTGCCGGAGGCGCGGCGCGAGTCAGGTGTGGGCACCCAGGTTATGCAAGAAATTGCCAGGTGGGCGGACGAGACCGGGAAGCAGTTGTCATTGACGCCCTCGTCTGATTTCGGCGGGTCAAAAAAACGGCTTGAGTCTTTCTATAAAAGGTTCGGTTTCGTCGAAAATAAAGGTCGCAACCGCGATTATGAAATCAGCGACACGATGTACAGAGACCATCAAGGCATCACACTTGCGCAGGGCTCTGGCAATGACGGTGCCAGGGGGTTTATCCAGTTCGGCGCCGACCGGAAATTCAATATCAAGCTGACCGACAAGGCCAACTTGTCCACGTTCTTGCATGAAACCGGGCACTTTTACCTGGAGGTAATGGGCGATCTGGCAGCACGCGCCGACGTTCCTGACCAGGTAAAGCAGGATTACCAGACGGTCCTTGATTGGTTCGGCGTGAAGGATCGCTCCGGCGTTAAGGTCGATCAGCACGAGCAGTTTGCCCGTGGTTTTGAGGCATATCTGCGCGAAGGCAAGGCGCCCAGCGCTGCATTGCAGTCGGCCTTTTCCCGGTTCAAGGCTTGGTTGACCCAAATCTACCGGGATGCGAGCCGCCTTAACGTTCAACTCAATGACGACGTGCGCCGGGTGTTCGACCGACTGCTGGCCACCGATGACGAAATCGCCGTAGCCCAGGCCCCATACCGCAGCCTGTTCACCGACGCGCAAACGGCCGGCATGTCGCCCGCCGAGTTCGACGCGTACCGCGCTACTGCCGACAAGGCTGGCCAGGCCGCCGAAGAGCGTCTTACCGCCGAAGCACTGCATGAGCTGACCCGCGAGCAGCAGAAGTGGTGGAAGGAAGCCCGCGGCGTTATGCAGGAAGCGGTGACCAAGGAAGTCGATGCCCAACCCGTTTACCGCGTACAGGATCTGTTGCGCAAAGGGCTGCAAACCGATGGCACCGTGGGGGAGCCGGTCAAGCTGTCCCGTGGCCCGCTGGTTGAACGTTATGGCAAGCCAGTAGTGTCCCGCCTGCGCGGCATGACCAGTGAAGATGGGATTCATCCTGACATCGTGGCTGAGCAGTTCGGCTACACCTCTGGCGATGAAATGGTTCAAGCCCTGGTGGGCGCCCGTGGCCGCAAAGAACTGATCCAGGCCGAAACCGACGCCAGGATGCGCGCCGAGTATGGCGACATGCTCAACGACGGCTCACTGGCTGACCGCGCCATTGATGCGGTGCACAACGATGACCGGGCCCAGGTCGTGCGGGAAGAGCTGCGCGCCATTGACCGCCTGCGCCGCCAGGTGGAGAAAGTCCAGCGGGCACAGGATGGCAATTCCCGGGCCTTGCGTGAAGACGCCTACAGCGCTATCCCATCCCTGAAAGATATCCGCGCTGTGTCCAAGCAGGTGATCGCTGACAAGGTGGTGCGCGATATCCAGCCACACCTGTACTTGAACGCCGAACGCAAGGCCAACCGTGACGCCTTCAACTTCGCTACCAAAAACCGCTGGCAGGAAGCCGCCGAGGCCAAGCAGCGGGAGCTGTTGAACCACTACCTGTACCGGGAGGCGACTGCCGCCCGCAAGGAAGAGGAAAAGATTTACACCTTCATGCGCCGCTTCGAAAAGCCTTCGACGCGTGAACGCATCGGCAAGGCTGGCGCCAGCTACCTGGAGCAGATCGAGGGCCTGCTTGATCAGTATGAATTCCGCAAGGTCAGCGGCCCGCAGGTAGAGCGCCGTCGTAGCCTGGCCCAATTCGTCAGCGAGCAGGAAGCCGCCGGCAATGTCGTGACCGTCCCGCAGCACCTGATTGAACAGAGCGCCCGGGTTAACTACCGAGACCTGACCTTTGAAGAGCTGAATGGCGTGCGCGACGCGGTGGTGAACATTGAACACCTGGCCAAGCTGAAAAACAAACTGCTGAACAGCAAGTACAAACGCGATTACGAGCAGGCCCGTAGTGACCTGATCCGCTCCCTCAATGACAACGTGCCTGTTGATGCGCGAAAGGTCGCCACCTCCGAAAGCAGCGAAACTACCGCCGACAAGGCTTTTGGTGCACTGGCAGGGCTCGATGCCTCGCTGACCCGTATGGAAAACGTGATCAACCGCCTGGACGGCAAGAACACCAGCGGCCCCTGGCATGAACTGGTTTGGAACCCACTGGCCGAAGCCCAGGCCAACGAGCGCACGCTATTCAAAAATGGCATTCGGTCCATTGTTGAGCGCTTTGCCGGTATGGATTCCAAACGTCTGGCCGACCGCTTCTATATAGCCAGTGCTGGAAAGTCGTTCAACCGACGTGAAATCCTGATGCACGCGCTCAACACTGGTAACGAGTCGAACCGTACCAAGCTGCTCAAGGGCAACAAGCTGAATGACGCGGCACTGGCCGACATGCTCGGGCGCCTGGACAAGCAGGATTGGGACCTGGTGCAGTCGGTTTGGGATTCCTTTGACAATCTCTGGCCTGACATCGCCGCGATGTACAAACGCCTGTCAGGCGTGGCGCCGCCGCGCATTGAGCCAAAGCCTGTCAGCACCGCCTTCGGCGACTACCGTGGCGGTTACTTTCCGATTATGTACGACCGCAAGCGGGCAGGGGCGCCGCCGGCGGCTGTGGGCGGCGAGCTGTTCAATGAGGGTTTCGAGGGCGCGCTACCGTCCAACGGGTTCACCAACCAGCGAAACGACAACGTCAGCGGCCCGCTGCTGCTGGACTTGAGTGCTATTCCCCAGCGCCTGGCCCAGCACGTCCACGACCTGACGCACCGCGAGGCATTGCAGGACGCTCACCGCCTGACCAAAGACCCGCAGATAAGGGCGGTGCTGATCGACAAGCTGGGGCCGCGTGGCGCGGATTCGTTCCTGCCGTGGTTGAAGGCAATAGCCAATGACCGCAACCCGCCGGAGACCGGCAACTTTAACCGGTTCCTCGACGCGGCTAGAACGAATACGTCCATTGTGGGCCTTGGCCTTTCCAGCACCACACTACTGGCCCAGGTAGGCGGCTTGATTCCCGGGCTGCTGTATGTGAAACCCCAGCTTCTTGCAAAAAGCCTGCTCGATGGCATCCGGTCACCTGTCGAAACGTACCGAATGATCACCGACGCTTCCCCTGCAATGCGCCTGCGCTGGGATACCGAGGATGGCCGCCTCGCGTCCAGCATGGCCGACCTCATCGGCAAGAATGCCTTTTTCCGCAAGCGTGACGACCTGGTGCGGTTCTCGTTCAACTTGCTGGGATACCTGGACCGTGGGATTTCCGGCGCGATCTGGATGGCCAGCTACCGCGAAGGGCTGGCGGCTGGCAAGGATGCAGCGGCGGCGGCGCTCGATGGCGACAAGGCTGTGCGCCTATCGCAGGGCGGTACTGGGGCAATGGATATCGCGGCCATCCAGCGCAAGGACCAAGGCGCCGCCATGCGCCTGCTGACGATGTTCTACACGCCGTTCAGCGCCTACTACAACCAGAACCGAGACCTGGCTTTTGAAGCCAAGCAGGGCTCGCGCACGGTGGCCAGCGCCGCCGCCGCCATGCTGGCCGTGGCGTTCTTCCAGGGCGTGGTGGGCGATCTACTCACCGGCAAGGGCCCCGACGAAGACGAGAACACCGCCGCTTGGATGGCAAAAAGCACGCTCGGGTTCGGTGTGTCCGGCTTCCCCGTGATCCGCGACACCCTCGGGGCCGCGCTCAGTGGTCACGCTGGCTCCCTGTCGCCCGCATGGCAGGCGATCAACGCCGGCCGCCAGGCTGCCGGGGCTGTTACCGGTCTGGCAACTGGTGACAAGGAAGCGGGGGCCGCTGCTAAGTCGATTGTGACCGCTGGCGGTTACCTGCTGGGCGTACCTACCAAGCCACTCACCCGCCAGGGTTCATACCTCTACAACGTCGCCGTGGGCGAAGAAACGCCAGAAGACGCGGCTGAGTTCATCAAGGCTCTCTTACACGGCACCCCGAAAAAATAACAGCGAAGCACCCCACCGAATCCCGCCATTGAGCGGGATTTTTTTTGCCCCCAGGAAAGGAGTCACAACCGTGACCGTCAGCACAATATCCAGCGTTGCAGAGTTCGATACCAATGGGGTAACCACCAACTACCCGTTTTATTTCAAGTTTCTGGCCAGTGAGGATCTGGTCGTCACTTATGTTGACCCGATGGGTATCAGCTCAACACTGACCCTCGGCACTCATTACACGGTCAATGGGGCAGGAAATGAGCAGGGCGGTAGCATCGTGACAACCACGGCATTGGCCGGCCCTGGACAACTGATCGTGTCGCGGGAGATGGATCCTTTCCAGCCAACCAGTCTGCGCAACCAGGGCAAGTTCCTGGCAGAAACCCATGAGGACGTGTTCGACAGGCTGACGATGCTCGTTCAGCAAGGTTTCGCCATTTTCAAGCGGGCGCTGACTCGACCGTTCGGCCGTGACTACTTCTTCGCTGAGAACCGCCGGATCACCGCAGTCAAAGATCCTGTAGACGCACAGGATGCAGCTACAAAGCTGTGGGCTCAAACCTACGTGGGCGCCGTCGTTGTAGGCATGACTGGCAATCCCAACCTGGCGTCGAACGTTTTCTACCTGGGGCCTGACGGTGTGCCGCACGTTGTTCAGGATATGTCGGGGCCGAATGGCTTGGGCCTGGTTGGCTATGACGACACTGGTACTTTTCCATTGAGCAGCGCAGGTTTTGCGCTCCAGCTTATGCGCAAAGGTTCAGTGTTCATCGCCCCCGGCGGCCCCGGCGTAGATGACTCTCCAAGGATCAACGCCGCAGCAGCAGCTGCCGGCGTGGGTGGAACCGTGTTCTTTACTCGCGGTGACTACCTGATCAACTCCAAAGTCACGCAACTTGATTCGCAAGCCTGGAGGTCTCACGGCGGGCAGCGCGCCATAAACCTGATCAAGTCGGCAAACTGCGACATGCTCCAAACCTCGAACCTGAGCAAGTTGGAATCGATAAATCTTGAGGGCGCAGGCGCGACCTACACAGGCAAGGGCATCATCAGCATTGGATTCTCGGTGGAGATTAAAGGCTGTCGCGCGAACCTAATGAAGGGGGCCGCGCTCAGCTTTCCAGGCAATGCTGGCGGTACCAACCTCATCGCATTTGAAGGGAGCACATTTGAACCTTTGACCGTTCCGGGAATTGATTTCGGTGGAATCAATACTGTCCGTCCGATCTTCCTCAACGGGGTGTGGCTGTCCGGCGGATACATTGATGTGACTGGCTCGGGCAATGGCTGCAGCATGTCAAACTTCTACATCACTGGTATCAAGCACGGCGCGGGCGCTGGCCTGATGCACTTTTCGAACGGTCGAGTGGGGAATGCGACTGTTCCTTTTTTGCTGTCGGGCGGGGGCTCAACCTTTACTGGTGTTTCTTTTGCCGGAGATATCCAAATTCAGTCAGGTGTTGGTATGGAGTTCGCCGCCTGCGCCGCCAGCTCAATAAGCGAAGACTCTGCCAGCAACTCAAACAAGTTTTTTGCACGGGGCACGATTACGCCAGCGTGGACGCAGGCCAGCGGTTCCGGGCCAACCCTGGGGAATGGCTCGCTGGTCATGAACTATGTTCGTGACGGCAACCAGGTGACAGTGCAGCTCGCCCTGACTTTCGGATCAACCACCTATGCAGGGGATGCTGCGGCGCCGTGGTCATTCGGGCTCCCGTTTGTTGCAAGCCCAAACATTAACGTCGATGGCATGGCTGGCGTGGCCTTCGATCTATCCGGCCCAACTGACTTCGCAGTTTCAGGGCAAATACCCGCAGGTACATCCCAACTGAACTTTGGTAGGAACGGTTCAGGCGTTCGCGCGGGAACGCCTTTCACCTGGGCGGCAGGCGACAAACTTACCTGTTCGTTTACGTATATCGCTCGCTGATACGAGACCTTTGTCCGGCCTCGCGCATTGCGCTGGTCGGGTGATGGATTGATCGTATTTTGATATGACGCTGTAGCCATTACGTGTCAGAATCGCCGACCCCCGACGGGTCGGCGATCATGGATAATTGGTGTGGCAATGGAAATTATTGAATCTGGAAATTCAGAGTGTATAAAGCATGATCATATTAAAGGGTATAGAAGCGGCGGCGCTCTTATTTTTTTGTCTGCCTTTTTATCTCTCTTTATTCCATCTTCACTTGGAGGGGTTATAATACCTAATCTATCAGTAATTGCTATTGTATCGTCAAGCGCTTTATTGATGTTTCATTTTGTTAGGTCGCCTTTAAATATCTGTAACTTTATTCTGTTTCTAATCTTCATTTGCCTACTTTTGCTGTTTACTATACTTTCGAAAAATGGTGAATTTACCCCAGGCGCAATATTTCCTTATCTTGGTATGTGGATGGTATTGGTTACGTTTCCGCCAGATTATGTTAGCGCATTTTCTAGAAAGATCTTTCATTTGATGGCTATAATTTTAATTGTTTTTGGTTTTGGTGTCGTATTAGGCGGTGAAGATGTAAGGGGAATAATTTTTGATTTCTATCAAGCCTACAACGATGAGTTATATTATTTTATGGTTGAGGTCGGTGATAAGCCAGTAGGTCCGTTCGCAACCCACTCGCTTTCCGCATTCATGTACTGCTTGTTTTCGGTTGTATACTTTAGGCTCTACTTGCATAGCAGGGGGTTTAAGTCTTTTCTATTCCTTGTTATGTGCCTGTCATTCTTTTTAATGGTTGTTGCCCTTAAATCATTTTCGGCTATCGCACTGTCAGTAATACTTGTTTGCTTGTACATGTATTATCTTGTAGCTAGCTTTAAGGTATTAAAGATATTTTTGATTGTCATCATCTCGGTGGCTGTGGTGACGCTTGTCGATGCGACATTTTTTTATGAGTCTGTTGATGCTATTTTGTCCAGTGACGGTAACGGCCTAAAGGGTAGAATGGTTTCTGGTAATAGGCTTGAGGGGACGTACAATTATATAACTGAAAATCCCTTTCTTCCTCTTGGTCTTACTTCTTTGCCTAATATTGCGTTTGGGGATAATTTTATTGCCGACTACGTTATCAGAGTTGGAGTGCTTGGGTACTTTATAGTTTTGCTCGCAGCTTACCTCTACTTAAGGAGTGCTTTTAGCAGTCGTCTTGTGGTTTTATTTTGCATGGGTTTTGTTTTGCTTGGTGATCTTGGGTATCCATTATTAACAAACTACAGATCAGTATTCCTTATCCCTGTTTTCGTTGCCATGTGGAGATGCCCGGTAGGAGGGGGTGGATCCCCATATCAAATCTCTACCCGTTGACCCTCGACTTGAACTGGCTGCGCTGCGCCTCGGTCATGCCGTCGCGCAGCGCGTCTAGATAATCGGCGTACCACTGCACCATCTTCTGCCGCTGGGGCAGGTAGATTGCTTTGTCATAAACCCCTTTGAGTCCGGCCTTCTTGTGGGCCAGGTGCATGTCGCGCCAATTCTCATCCCAACCAAATTCAGATAGCAGGGTTTCGCAGGTGTGGCGACTGCCGTGTCCCGTCATCCGTCCTTTGTAGCCGATCAAGGCAAAGCACTTGTTTATTGAAGCGTCTGAGATTACCGGCACCTTTTCCCCTGACGACGGGAATAGGTAGCGGGACCGCCCGGTTAGTCTGTGCAATTCCCTGATCAGGTCCACGGCCTGGGTGGGTAGCGGCACTATATGGTCACGCCGCATTTTCATCTTCACGCCTGGCACCGTCCACAGGCCAGCATCTAGATCAACCTCGGACCATTCAGCCCAGCGCGTCATACCCGGCCTTGAGGCTGTCAACAACGTCAGCCATGCAGCAGTGCGAACGATTGTGCCGCTGCGTGATTCAGCCATCGCCCGCAAGAACTCCGGCAGTTCCGACTCCAGAAGGTGTGGGTACTGAGATTCCTCTGGCGCCTTTTCGGCAATGTCGATCAGGTTGCTGGCCGGGTTGTTCTCCGTCATACCCTTGCCGATGGCCAGGCCAAATATCTGGTTTACCCATACGCGCACCTTCTCGGCGGTGTTGTGGGCACCGCGGCTCTCGATACTTGCCTGGAGGTTGGCGCAATCCGCCCTGGTGATCCTGCTCAGGGGCTTGCTACCAAGGGCGGGCAGTATGTCGTTTGCCAGGGCTCCATTGATTCCTGCCAGGGTCTTTTCGGCGCGGCCATCCTTGATCTTTTTATCGAGCCACAGATCGGCAGCAGCCTTGAACGTGTTCGCTTCGGCTGCATCCCTGGACGCTTTCAAGGTTGCCTTATGGGTGATGGGGTCTACGCCTTCGGCATTGAGCCTCTGTGCTTCCTGTGCTTTCTCCCTGGCCTTTTTGGCGGTCACGTCCGGATAGGCGCCCAGTCCGTGCCATCCCCATTTACCGTTAGGCTTCTTGAATCGAAGCTCCCAGCGTTTTCGGCCCGTGCTGCTGACCACGAAATAAAGCCGGTCTATTCCATAGTTCTCGCGGTATTCCTTTTCCTCTGGCTCAAGCGAAGCCAGCACCGTGTCGGCCAGTGGCCGGCGCTTTATCTCGGATCGTTTCATGCTGGATTCTTGTATGGTTTGGTTCGATGTTGTGCGCACCATACATTGCGCCATACACAGAATCAAGGATAAGCGGACACAACGAGGAATAGCGGGGATTAACAGGGGCTGGTGTTTATTCAGTGTTTTCGGGGGTTTGGTGCGTAGCGGGAGGGTGTGGGGCGGGGAGGGAATAAGAATGTGGAGCGGGTAGAGGGAATCGAACCCTCGTCGGAAGCTTGGGAAGCTACTGTTCTACCATTAAACTATACCCGCTCAGAACGGCTGACTTTGTACCAGATGTTCGGCTGGATTTGAAGTTTTTCTTTGAAAAATGTGAGAGTTGCGTGTGGCGAGGGAGCATGCTCGCCACAGTGTCAGGCTTGATCTCAAAGCGCCCACGCATGTTGCGCCTGGCCCTGGCTATACCGCAACGGGCTGGCGGGCCGCTGCCCTTTCAAGAAGCCCACCACGGCCTCACGGCTATCGCGGCACGCGGCTTTATGTTCCATGTCCAGGAAATGCCCCGTTGCCTGGATGGTGCTGAAGCAGCTCTTGGCCACATGCTGGCCAAACAGCTTGGCGTCGTCTGCGCTGGTGTATTCGTCCCACTCGCCGTTCAAGAACAGCACCGGAATGTCGATTTGCCTGGCCGCCTTGAAGTAGCACTGCCGGTCGCTGTTGAGCACGTGGCTGATGTGGAAGTGCATTTGCCCGTATTCGTGTGCGGCCAGGCTGCTGACATGGCGGTAATTGAAGCGTTTGAACAGCGAAGGCAGGTGCTTGCCAATGGTGCTGTTGACCAAGTGGCCGACACGGTCGCGGTCGAGGTTGCCCAGGTAGTCGACGCCTCGTTCGAGGTAGTCGCGCATCGGCGCATTGATTACCGGCGAGAAGGAGCTGATCACGGCTTTTTCTATCCTACGGGGCCGGTGTGCAAGGGCGACCAACGTGGCGGCGCCGCCCCAGGAGAAGGACAGCACATGTTCAGCGGCGAAGTGGTCGAGCAGTTCCAGGAGGATCTGGCCTTCGACTTCCTTGGTGAGCATCTGCTCATGACGGTTATGGATTTTGGAACGGCCAGCGTAGGGCTGGTCGTACAACACCACATTGAATTGCGGGTACAGGCTTTTGACGGTTTGAGCGAAGGACGCCGTGGTCGCCATGGAGCCGTTGACCAGAACGATGGTCTTTGCCGCCGCGTCCGCGCGATAGAACTCCGTGTAAACCCGATACTGCCCCTGTATATCCAGCACAGCGATTTCTGGCCTCATGTCGTAAGACTCCTGGCAAGCGGGTAGTGCGCGCAAATCACTTTGCACGTGCTTTATGACAGGTAGGCATACGCCTGGAAAATGAAGGCTCACGTCGGTCCGATGACGGCTGGCCGGCGGGTGTTGTTATGGCGGGCGGTTTGCCGGGAGGGCCCGACGATCAAGCACGGGCGCGGCAGGTGTTTCTTGGAGGTTATAGGGGCGACTCATCAGTCATCATCTGGCTGAAGCCTTGATTCAAGCAGCACCGAAGGCAGGTCGCAAGGTAAGCGGTTGGTTTTTTGCCATCACCGGCTGAACGGTCGTCAGATTAGTCGGATCTCGTCGTCAGTCAGTGGCCGATACTGACCCGGCGCAAGCGAGGTATCCAGCACCAAGGGGCCCATTCGCTCGCGGTGCAGGCCGATTACCTTGTTATCAAAATGCCCGAACATGCGCTTCACCTGGTGATAGCGGCCTTCGACGATGCTCAACCGGGCCGTTCTTGGGCCCAGCCGTTCAAGTTTGGCAGGTTGGGTAGTGAGATCTTCAAAGGCGAAATACACCCCTGCCGCGAACGTCATCGCATACTGCGGGCCGATGTCCTGTTCGGTTTGCACGTGGTACACCTTGGGCAACTTGGTCTGTGGTTGCGTGAGGCGCCGTGACCATTGGCCATCGTTGGTGATCAGCATCAGACCGGTGGTGTTGAAATCCAGGCGCCCGGCGATATGCAGGTCGGCTTTGTCCGGTTCGTGCAGCAGGTCCAGGACCGTGGAGTGTTGCGGGTCCGACGTGGCGCTGACGCAGCCCTGGGGTTTGTGCAGCATGAAATAGCGTGCCGATTTGCCCGCTTGCAGAATTTCACCGTCAACGCAGACCTGGCTGAACTCACGTACGTCATGGTGCGGATCGCTGACTGCAACACCCTCGACGGTCACCCGGCGCTCCACCAGCAACAAGCGCACTTGTTTACGATTGAACTGTGGCAGGTTGCTTAGGAAGCGATCAACGCGCATGGCGGTTACGCAACTGTTCGTCCACTTGGGCGCAGCGTGGGCACAGGCAGGCTTTATTGCGCACCTCATCCGGCAGGGCTTCAAGCACCGCCGGGTCGATGATGACGCTGTAGCACCAGCAGGCTTGATCGGCCGTGCGCGGATCGGCCAGGGAGCAGTCGTTGCGGGCACCGCAGGCGGGGCATAGGGTCGGTGTGGTCATGGGTCGGTTCAGGCAGGCATCGGGTAGGACAGCGGTAGTTGTTGCACGATACAGCGCGGCTGGGCGGCATTCCATCATCATGGGTTTTTGACAGACCTTCACTTCGTCTGAAACAGATGTTTCCACTTGTGTCGCGAACGCACCAGATTCGGTTTTTGATGTCAGATGTTTCGTCATTCAGTGAAAGCTGAATGCCGCTCGCCAGCGTCGCTGGAGGAGCTCTTCCGCGGTCCAGGAGGCCGCCATGTATCGACGACTGCTGCTCATCGCTTTGCTCGGCCTGACCCTTTCAGCCTGCGTGCCCTATTACGATGGAGGCGCCACCTACTATCGCTCCGAGGTCTACACCGCGCCGGCGCCAGCCTATTACTACGGCGGCCCGCGTTATTACCCTTCTGGGCGCAGCTATTACGCGCCAGCGCCTCGCTACTATGCGCCACAGCCTCGCTACTATTCGGCGCCGCGCTACTACCAACCAGCCCCGCGCTATTACCCTCGCGCCGGCTACCGACCCTACCCCAACCAGGGGTGGGGCGACCGCTGGGGTAATGGCGGGCGTGGACGCGGTTCCGACCACGGAGGTGGTCGCGGCGGTCACCGTTAAATATCTTGAAAAACAAGCGGCGCATCATGCGCCGTTTTTTATAGGTACCGTATGTCCGTACTGTCAGATTTAACAGCTATCTTTGAGGCGCTAGCTGTACTTCACTAACGAGAAGCCTTGTGCTTTTGCGTGGTGAGACTGAGCAGATGGAATCCCTATGTTCAAACAATTGATTTGCGTGCTCCTGCTGATGAACTGCTTCATTGCATCGGCAAGTGCGGAGCAAGGCTGTCCTTATCCGTCGCAGATCGTGTACGCCGATGGCCATTATCGCGCCCAAGACAACGGCCTGCGCTGGCAAAGTCCGAAGGTCGCGTCGCGTGGTGTTGTCGACGGGTTCATTGGCGCAGTCTTCATGCCGGGCGACGGCGAGGAGAGAGGAAACGGCTACATGGACAAGTGCATCTACCGCACCAACTGGAGCGGGGTAGTAGTAGCGTTGAGGCCAAGCAGGGGCAATGAGATTATCAACATGTCGTTGACCAGCTCCTTGTATTGGAAGCTGCAGCCCGATGCGTTCGAGTTGCCGGTGTATACGTGCGTGGACAGCCAACCGGACAATTGCAAGTTCAAGGTCAACGACAAACGTACAGACCTGTCAGTAGTCAGATAAATCTGCCAGAGGATTTCTACCTTCCCAGGCCTTGTCAAAGTGCGCCTGCACCACCGCTTCCGGGAGTGTGTTGATATCCGGCCAGTGCCAATGAGGCGCCTGGTCTTTGTCGATCAGGCGCGCCCGCACCCCTTCGGCAAATTCCGGATGACGGCAGCAGTTGAGGCTCAGGGTGTATTCCATCTGGAACACCTGGGCCAGGGATAGGTGGCGGGCGCGCTGGAGCTGTTCCCACACCAGATGCGCCGTCAGTGGGCAGCCCTCACTCAGGGTTTTGCCGGCCCGGCTCAATAGCGGGTCGCTGTGGTCGCGCAGCAGGTTCAAGGCGCGCCAGGCACAGCGTACATCTCCTACATCCAGCCATTCGTCGATCTGTGGGCGGCGTGGTAGCCATTGCGCGTCGGGTTGATCGCTGATCGCCTCCTGCGCCAGGGCCTTGAGCAAGCTGTTGAGTTGCATCGCGCTCTGTTCCTGCCAGTTCAGCTGCAGCAGGCCATCGAGCAATTCGTCTTGCTGGTCATCACGCAGAAAACGGTCTGCCAGGCCCAAGTCCAGCGCGTCGCGACCGTTGATATGGGCGCCGGTGAGGCCCAGGAACAGGCCGAGCTTACCCGGCAAGCGGGACAAGAACCAACTGGCCCCCACATCCGGGTACAAGCCAATGCTGATCTCGGGCATGGCCAAACGACTGCTTGGCGTAACGATACGCACGGCGGCGCTTTGCAACAGGCCCATGCCACCGCCCAAGACATAACCGTGGCCCCAGCAGATCAACGGCTTTGGGAAGGTGTGCAGGCGGTAGTCAAGACGATATTCAGCGGCAAAAAACTGGGCGGCCAGAGCCGGAACTTCGCCGGGCTGCTCACGGCAAGCCTGAGCCAGGCTGCGCACTTCGCCACCGGCGCAAAAGGCTTTGGGGCCGTTACCGCGTAGCAGCACGCAGACGATCTGCGGGTCTTTGGCCCAGGCCTCCATGCGCTCATCCAGGGCCAGAATCATTGGCAGGGAGAGGGCGTTAAGGGACTTTGGCGCGTCCAGGCTGGCGATACCGATGCGAGCGCCGCCACTGCCGGTCAGTTCTTCGAAATGCAGGTTCATCGTGACCTCAATTGAGAAGGTGAAGGATGAGTATGATCCCTTCGTGGGAAAGTGCCGGTGCTGTGTCAGATCAATTGACAAGCGGGGTCGGCTTTCCTAGGGTTCGCCTCATTCTTTTTTACAAGACAATTCAACTATGACCGATGGCGACCGTATCAAACTCGAACCCAGCTGGAAACACGCTCTGCGTGAAGAGTTCGAGAAGCCTTACATGGCGCAATTGCGCGAGTTTCTGCGCCAGGAACATGCCGCAGGCAAAGAGATCTACCCGCCCGGCCCATTGATTTTCAACGCACTCAATTCAACACCGCTGGACAAGGTCAAGGTCGTGATCCTCGGCCAGGACCCTTATCACGGCCCTGGCCAGGCCCATGGCCTGTGTTTCTCGGTGCAACCGGGCGTGCCGGCGCCGCCGTCGCTGGTCAATATCTATAAAGAGCTCAAGCGCGACCTGAACATCGACATCCCCAACCACGGCTACCTGCAAAGCTGGGCCGACCAAGGCGTGCTGATGCTCAACACCACCATGACCGTGGAGCGCGCCAACGCCAACGCCCATGCGGGCAAGGGTTGGCAGTTCTTTACCGATCGGATTATCGAGGTAGTCAGCGAGCATCAGCCGCACCTGGTGTTCCTGCTGTGGGGCGCCCATGCTCAAAGCAAGCAGAAGCTCATCGACGCCACCAAGCATCTGGTGCTGACCTCGGTGCATCCTTCGCCGTTGTCGGCGTATCGCGGGTTTCTGGGCTGCGGGCATTTCAGCCGGGCCAACAAGTTTCTCGAGCAGAATGGCGAGGCCCCCATCGAGTGGCGTTTGCCACCCGTCTGAGGCCTGGCACATTCAACATGTGGGAGGTTTTAGAGGGGGTCGGGCTGACGGTTCCAGTGCCGAAACAAAGGCTCGGCCAAGAACAGCACGAACAACAAGCGCATCACCTGCATCGCCGTCACCAAGGGCACCGACAGCTGCAGGGTCTCAGCTGTCAGGCTCATCTCAGCGATACCGCCTGGCATCATGCCCAGGGTCAGTGATCGCAGATCGAGGTGAGTGAGGGCGCTCAAGCCCACCGCCGCTAACGTCGCCAGCAGCATGGTCAATGCCGTGCCAATCAAGGTGCGGCCCATGAATGAGGGCGCGCGACGGAAGAACTGCCGATTGAAGTGGCAGCCCAAACCGCTGCCGATCAACCATTGGCCGATCTGGCTGCCGCCGTCGGGCAGGCCAATGTGTAAATCCCAGGTCACACTGGCGATCGCACTCACCAGCAATGGCCCGAACAGCCAAGGGTTGGGTTGGCGCAAGCGTTGCCAGCCCCAGGCAACCA
Source organism: Pseudomonas sp. BTN1 (assembly GCF_001907715.1). Taxonomy (NCBI): domain Bacteria; kingdom Pseudomonadati; phylum Pseudomonadota; class Gammaproteobacteria; order Pseudomonadales; family Pseudomonadaceae; genus Pseudomonas; species Pseudomonas sp. BTN1. The sequence continues at coordinate 65,085 of NZ_MPBM01000031.1, forward strand.
GCGCACCCACCGGAAACAGCAGGGCCAGCCACGCCCAGTCCACCGGCGCCGGGTGAAACTGCGGTGCGCCGCCTCCGAGCAAATACTTGAAGATCGCCGGCACACACAACACCACCACCAGCACACGCAAACTCTGCCCGGCCGCAACCCGGCTGAGCACCGCGCCGTTGCGAGCGCCCAGGTTGACCATCTCCCCGGAACCGCCCGGCATGCTGGAGAAAAACGCCGTGGCGCGGTCTTCCCCGCTGCGGCGCATCAACCACACGCCGACCACACTCGACAAGCTGGTGACCAGTGCACCGAAGAAGATCAGGCCGAAGTGGCTCATCACCTGCTCGATCACCAGTGGGGTGAAGTGCAGGCCAATGCCGATGCCCACCACCCATTGGCCGCATTTGCGCCCGCCGGGAATCTCCGCCAACTGCCAGGGCGTGAGGCAACGCACCAGGATAATCGCCAGCAACGAGCCGACCATGTACGGCAACGGCCAGCCCACCAGGCTGGCCAGGTAACCGCCGGCCAGGCCGACCAGCGGTGTTCCCCACCAATGTTTAAAGGTGACCTCAGACATCGGCCAGGGCACGACGCTGTTGCACGCGTTTACGCCAGATACGCAGCAGCGGTACAAGCAGCATGATTGCGGTCAGCACCCAGACGCCAAAGGTGATCGGGCTCGACCACAGGATTTCCAGCGCACCGTTGGAGATCGACAGCGCACGGCGCAGGTTCTGCTCCATCAAACCGCCGAGGATAAAGCCCAGCAGCAGCGGCGACAGCGGGAAGTCCAGCTTGCGCAGGATGTAGCCGAAGATGCCGATGGCGATCATCAGGAACAGATCGAAGGTGGTGGCATGCACGGCGTACACGCCAATCGCGGTGATGATGGCGATCACCGGCACCAGCGCCCAGTTCGGCACGGCGAGGATACGGGTGAAGATGCGGATCATCGGGATGTTGAGCACGACCAGCATGATGTTGGCGATGAACAACGAGGCGATCAGGCCCCAGACAATGTCCGGTTGCTGTTGGAACAGCAGTGGGCCGGGAGTGATGTTGTACAGCGACAGGGCGCCGATCATCACCGCTGTGGTGCCGGAGCCAGGAACGCCGAGGGTCAGCATCGGCACCATGGCGCCGCAGACCGATGCGCCAATGGCGGTTTCAGGGGCGGCCAGGCCGCGCATGTCGCCTTGGCCGAACTTGCCGCTGGCGCCTGCGATGCGTTTCTCGGTCATGTAGGCAACGGCCGAGGCCATGGTCGCACCCGCACCCGGCAATACGCCTATGATAAAACCCGATACGCCGCAACGAAGGTTCACGGTCAGTACCGATAAGGCTTCCTTGACGTTGAACATCATGCGCCCGGTGGCTTTCACTGCTTCCTGGCCACGGTGGGTTTTTTCCAGCAGCAGGAGAATCTCGCTGATGGAGAACAGGCCGAGTACCAACACCACGAACTGGATGCCATCGGTCAGGTGAATATTGTCGCCGGTAAAGCGGTACACACCGCTGTTGGCGTCGATGCCCACGCAGGAAAGGAACAAGCCGATCAGCGCCGCAACAAAAGTCTTCAGTGGTTTGTCACCGGCCATGCCGCCCAGGCAGACAATTGCAAACACCATTAAAACAAAATATTCCGCCGGGCCGAACGCAATTGCCCACTTGGCCAGCAGCGGGGCGAACAGCACCATGCCGCAGGTGGCGATAAACGCCCCAATGAACGAACTCCAGGCCGACAACGACAGTGCCACGCCGGCCAGGCCTTTGCGGGCCATCGGGTAACCGTCGAGGGTGGTCATCACGGTGGACGCTTCGCCCGGGATGTTCAGCAAAATCGAACTGATGCGGCCACCGTATTCGCAGCCCAGGTACACGGCTGCCAGCAGGATCAGCGCCGACTCTGGCGGCAAGCCCAGAGCAAAGGCGATGGGGATCAACAGTGCCACGCCGTTGATCGGGCCCAGGCCCGGCAACAGGCCGACCACGGTGCCAATCAGGGTGCCGCACAACGCGGTCACCAGGTTATAGGGGCTCAGCGCAACGCCGAAACCCTGGCCCAAATAGCCAAAAGTATCCATGTCAGTTCTCCAGAACGTCGAGCAGGCCGAGGGGCAACGGTACGTCCATGGTTTTATCGAACAGCAGATAAAGACCGACGCTCATCAAGGTGATGATCACCACGCTGGGCAACCAGCGGCCGCCGTACAGCCGTGCCATCGGAATACCGATCAGCATGCTGCTGAGAATGAAACCCAAGGATTCGAATGTGCCGGCAAACACCAGCAGCAGGGCCACACAGATGCCGATCTTGATCAACGTGGGTTGATCCAGCGCGGGTTCATCGTCGGTGTGTTTGGTCGCCTGCGGGCGAATCATCATGTAGATGAGCGCCAGGCCCATCAGCCCGAGCAGCAGCAGGGGAAAGGCCCTGGGCCCTACAGGTTCGTAGGAAAAGGCCGCCTGATACGGCCAGGCCATGAGCGCCAGGCCGATACAGGCCAGTAACAGCGCGGCAGCGAAAATGCGTTGTAAGAGCATAGAAAACTCCAAGGCCCCTCTTGTAGGAGCGAGCTTGCTCGCGAAAAACTTCAACGATAACGCGTGCTCTCTGGACGCACGTGGATGTCCTTGGGTTCTTCGCGAGTACGCTCGCTCCTACAGGGGCATTACACAAAAGAGGGGCGATTACTGGATCAGGCCGAACTCTTTGGCCAGCACTTTGTAGTCAGCCACCTGTTTCTTCACGTAGGTGTCCAGCTCCTGGCCCGTCATGGCGAACGGGAACAGCTCGCGCTGGTCACGCAGCTTGGCGAACTCCTCGGAAGCCAGCAGTTTGTCGAAGGCGTCTTTCCACCAGGCGTAGTCGGCATCGCTGACCTTTGGCCCCAGGTAGAAGCCACGCACCACCGGCCAGACGATGTCGTAGCCTTGCTCTTTGGCGGTCGGGATGTCCTTCATTTCCGGCTCATCCAGGCGTTGCTCGGAGAACACCGCCAGCAGGCGCATATCGCCGCTCTGGATATGCGGCATGGAGTCGGAGATGTCGGTACTGCCCACCTGGATGTGCCCGCCCAGCAGAGCCGTAGCGATTTCACCGCCACCCTCAAGGGCGACGTAACGCAGTTCGCGCGGGTTGATTCCGGCGGCCTTGGCGATCAGCGCGGTTTGCATCCAGTCTTGGCTGCCGACGGTGCCGCCGGAGCCGATCACCACGCTGCCTGGGTCTTTCTTCAGGGCTTTAACCAGGTCATCGAGGGTCTTGTAGGGCGAGTCGCTTTTCACCGCGATGGCGCCATAGCTGGTGCCCACTGCCGCCAACCAGCGCACAGCGCTTTCATCAAAACGGCCGAACTTGCCCTGGGCCAGGTTCAGCAACGAACCGCTCGACCAGGCGACCAACGTGCCGGCATCTGCAGGGCGCTGGGCGACGACCGCGTTGTAGGCCACCGCGCCCACGCCGCCTGGCATGTAGGTCACACGCATCGGCTTGGTCAGCAGCTTCTGGTTCACCAGCGCGCTTTGCGCCAGTTTGCAGGTCAGGTCAAAACCGCCGCCAGGGGAGGCCGGGGCGATGCATTCCGGACGCTTGGGTTCGTCGGCGGCCAGCAGTTGGCCGGCGAACAGCATGCAGCCGGCGGCGAGGGCAAATTTACGCAGTGAAGGGGTCATGGCGATCTCCATCGTTGTTGTTATGAGGGGTACTACCAAAGTGCGACGCTATAGCTGACCAGCAAGCGCATTTCATCCGCATCACGGGCCGAGTAGTTGGAACGATAGGTGGCGTTACGCAGGCGCACGGCCACATCTTTGAACGTGCCGCTTTGCACCACGTACTTGATCTCGCTGTTGCGTTCCCACTCCTTGCCGGTCTCGCCGTTCTTGAGCTTGATGTTGTCACCCGAGAGGTAACGGCTCATGAAACTCAAGCCAGGAATGCCCAGCTTGGCGAAGTCGTAGTCGTAACGTGCCTGCCAGGAGCGTTCTTCAGCGCCGGCAAAATCGTTGATCTGCACGAAGTTGACCAGGTACGGGTCGCTGCCATCCACATATGGGAAGGCGCTGTCGCCGGACATGTGCTGGTAGCCGGCGCTGAGCTTATGGCCATTGAGGGCATAGCTGAACAGGCCGTTGAGGGACTTGTTGTCGATATTGCCGCCGCGGGCCGAGCCGGTGTCATCGCTGATGGCCAGCCGCAGGTCGGCGGCGAAAGTGCCAGGGCCCATCGGGCGTGATGCGACCATGCCGAAGAAGTGTTGGCGATACACGTCGTCGAGTTGGGCGAAGTGGTAGCTGCCGGTGATCTTGTCGGCGAACTTGTAGTCGACGCCACCGAAGTTGAAGTGCTTGCCGGTGGCACCGCTGAGGAAGCGGCTGTTCTTGTTATTGAGCGCGATGTCTTCGTAGTTGGTGTCGTCGCGGTCCTTGGCTTTGTCCAGGCGGCCACCGGTGAACACCAGGTTCTTGAATTCCTTGGAGGTGATCAAGCCACCGTTGAAGGTCTGCGGCAGGATGCGCCCGTCGTTGGGCTTGAGGATCGGCAGTTCGGGGATCAGCGAGCCGATTTTCAGCTCAGTCGCCGAGATTTTCACTTTGCCGGTCAGGCCCAGCTTGGCGTACTCGTTGGCGGCGCGGCCGTCATCGTGGGTCGGCAGCAGGCCGGTGCCGGTGCGGTCGGGGCTGGAGTCGAGCTTGACGCCGAGCATGCCCAGCGCATCCACGCCAAAGCCGACGGTGCCGTCGGTGTAGCCTGATTGCAGGTTGAGCATGAAGCCCTGGGCCCATTCGTCGCGCTTGGATTGCTGCGCACTGGTACCGTCGCGAAAGTCGCGATTGAAGTACATGTTGCGGGTTTCCAGGGTCGCGCTACTGTCTTCGAAGAAGGCAGCCTGGCTGAGCGGCGCAAAGCCGGCAAGGGCAGCGGCACTGGCGAGGGCGGTGTGGGTCAGACGGCAAGAGCGAACAGGCGGGCAAGCCTGTGGCTGGGTCGACAGCATCGTGGTGTACTCCGTTATTGTTCTTATTTTGGCGAAAACGCTTCGAGGCGTTTTTCGGGCGCTACGGGTCAGGCAACTCGGCGGGCATAGACCACCGTGGTTGGATGCTAAAGGGCGAAGCTTTCACTAACCTTTCAATCGCCTTTCAATGTTTTCGGGCTTCACAGGCCAGGTTGCGGCTGTAAACTGCCGGGCAAAGCGTGGCGCCGACCACCCCTGAATGAGGTAGAAATCCATGCGTGTCCTCCTGGTTGAAGACCATCTGCAGCTCGCCGAAAGTGTCGCCCAAGCGCTCAAGAGCATGGGTTTGACCGTTGATGTGTTGCATGACGGCGTGGCGGCGGACCTGGCCTTGAGCAGCGAGGAATACGCCGCGGTGATCCTGGACGTTGGGCTGCCGCGCCTGGATGGTTTCGAGGTGCTCGCGCGTTTGCGGGCACGTGGAAAAAATCTGCCGGTGCTGATGCTGACTGCTCGCAGTGATGTAAAAGACCGCGTGCACGGCCTGAACCTGGGCGCCGATGACTACCTGGCTAAACCGTTTGAACTCACGGAACTCGAAGCACGGGTCAAGGCACTGTTGCGGCGCAGCGTGTTGGGCGGCGAGCGTCAGCAAACCTGCGGTGTGCTGGTGTACGACCTCGACACTCGGCGCTTCACGGTCGCAGGCGAGCTGATGACCTTGACCTCCCGAGAACAAGCGGTGCTCGAAGCCTTGATCGCCCGGCCGGGGCGCGTGATGAGCAAGGAACAATTGGCTTCCCAGGTATTCGGCCTGGACGAGGAGGCCAGCCCCGACGCCATCGAAATCTACGTGCATCGCCTGCGCAAGAAGCTCGATGGCCAACCCATCGCCATCGTCACCTTCCGCGGCCTTGGCTATTTGCTGGAAGCCCGTGATGCATAAGCCCAGCAGCCTGCGCTGGCGCTTGCTGTGCAACCTTGCGTTATTGCTGGTGTTGTTGATGCTCGCCAGCGGCATGAGCGCTTATTGGAACGGTCGCGAAGCCGCCGACACCGCTTATGACCGCACGCTGCTGGCCTCGGCACGCACCATTGCCGCCGGTTTGACCCAGGTGGACGGCACCCTCAGCGCCAATGTGCCCTATGTGGCCCTGGACACCTTTGCCTACGACAGTGCCGGGCGCATTTATTACCAGGTCAATGATATTGATCAGAAACTGATTTCCGGTTACGAAAACCTGCCCGGCCCGCCGCCCGGCACGCCCCGCACCGACGATTACCCGGCCTTGGCGCGGTTCTACAACGCCATGTATTTGGGCCAGCCTGTGCGCGTGGTGAGCCTGCTCAAGGCCGTCTCGGAACCGAACATGAACGGCATGGCCGAAATTCGTGTTGCGGAGACCGACGAAGCCCGGGTGGCCATGGCCCGCAGCCTGATGGCCGACACCTTGTTGCGCCTGGGCATGCTCGCCATCGGTGCGTTATTGCTGGTGTGGTTCGCGGTGAGCGCCGCGCTGCGCCCGCTGGAACGCCTGCGTACAGCGGTGGAAGAGCGCCAGCCTGATGATCTGCGGCCCCTGCCCTTGGTGGAAGTTCAGGATGAGTTCGGCCCACTGGTGCGCTCGCTCAACCATTTCACCGAACGTCTGCGCGGGCAGTTCGAGCGCCAGGCGCAGTTTATTGCCGACGCTGCCCACGAGCTGCGCACGCCCCTAGCGGCGCTTAAGGCCAGGCTGGAACTGGGCCTGCGTGCCGAAGAACCGGCCACCTGGCGCAGCACCCTGGAAACGGCCGCCCAGGGCACCGACCGCCTGACGCACCTGGCGAATCAATTGTTGTCCCTGGCCCGCATCGAAAACGGTGCCCGCGCCATTGCCGAAGGCGGTGCGCAACTGCTCGATTTGAGCCAATTGGCCCGTGAGCTCGGTATGGCCATGGCGCCGCTGGCCCACGCGCGGGGCGTGGCCCTGGCGCTGGAGGCCGACGAGCCGGTATGGCTGCGCGGCGAACCGACGCTGTTGAATGAGCTGCTGAGTAACCTGGTGGATAACGCCTTGGCCCATACCCCGCCCGGCGGCAATGTGATTCTGCGCGTGACGGCCCCGGCGGTGCTGGAGGTGGAGGATGACGGCCCCGGCATCCCGCTGGATGAGCGGGACCGGGTATTCGAGCGCTTTTATCGACGCAGCCAGCAGGGCATGGGGTCGGGCTTGGGGCTGGCGATTGTCGGGGAGATTTGCCGTGCGCACCTGGCGCAGATCAGCCTGCATGATGGCGAGCTGGCGGGGCTTAAGGTGCGCGTGAGTTTTATCGCGGGTTGATCAGTAAAACATCGAGCGCGCTTCGTCCAGTTCGCTGCGCAGGGCGTCGCTGTGCAGGTCTATGCGTAACTTCGTGATGGCCGGCAATGTGGCAATCGGCGCGGTCCCCAGGGGATGGTCGGTGCCGCGGTGGCAGTACAGAGCGGCGACCTGCACCAGGTCGACGTAGTCCAGGCTTGCAGAGTCGCGTGTCAGGTCCAGGTATTGGCCTGGCACGTTCACCAGCATCTCGGGAAAGTCCCAGACCCGCAGCAGCTTGTCGCCCAGCACCGGGTGGATGCTGTCGATGACGTGGTTGAGGCTGACGGGGTCGGCCAGCAGCTCATAGTGATCCTCGGCATAGGTGAGGATCGGCAGCACGCCGATCTGATGCACCAGGCCACCCAGGGCCGCCTGGTCTGGCTTGAGGTGGCTGTGGCGACGGCACAAGGCGTAGCTCACGCCCGCCACCTCCAGGCTGCGGCGCCATACGTCGCGCATTTTCTGTTCGACCACCTCGGAGCGGGCGTGAAAGATCTGCTCCATCACCAGGCCGATGGCCAGGTTGCTGCTGTAGTTGGTACCAAGCCGGGTGATGGCGGTGTGCAGGTCGGTGACTTCCTGGCTGGCCCGTAGCAACGGGCTGTTGACCACTTTGATCAGGCGCGCCGACAGGGCCGTGTCACGACTGATCACTTTGCTCAGGTGGCTGATGCTGATGTCCGGGTCTTCGGCGGCCTGGCGAATTTTCAGGGCCACCTCCGGCAATGTCGGCAGAACCAGGTCATCGTTGTCGATGGCCGTTACCAACGCTTGTTGGACTTTTTCCGCCAGCTTGTTCATTCATGCTCTCTAGGGTGCTGCAAAAAAGTACGGCGATTAACGCTGGATCTCGCGATCACGGTCCAGTTGGTAGGGCAGGTCAAGCAGGTGCAAGCCCGGGCCCTCCAAGGTGCCCAAGCGCACGTCGCCACTGTCGGCAGCTTCGGCTTGCAGCACAGCGAGAAGTTCAATCGACTGGTCAGCTTTTGCCGCGATGACCACTTCGCCGATTGCGCTGTTATGGCTGGGGGAAAACAGCGGCGTGCCTGGCTCGGGAAGTTCGTCGGCCTCCAGGCTCAGGCGATACAGGCGCCGCTTGAGTTTGCCCAGGTACTGCATGCGCGCGACGATTTCCTGGCCGGTGTAGCAGCCTTTCTTGAAGCTGACGCCACCCACGGCCTGCAGGTTGAGCATCTGCGGGATGAACAACTCGCGCGTCTGGGGCATCACCTGGCCGATACCGGCACGGATCTGACCAAGCAGCCAGGCATTCAATTGAGCTTGTTGCAACTGCGCGGCCAATTGGCTGCGCACGGCGCCGGCGTGTTCGGCAGGTACCCAAAGTTCGGCACGGCCCGGGGAAACGCGGACGGCGATCAATGCTTCGTTGCGCGCCACGCTATCGGTCTCGACCGGCAGCGCGAGGCCCAGGGCGCTCAGGGCCGCGTCTGCGTTCGCCAGGCCGAAGCGCGCCCAGGCAGCGCTTTCGTCGGTGAGCTTGGATTTGGAGAACACCGCGTACTTTTTCAAATCTGCCAGCTGCGGTTCAAGCAACTCGGTGGCCATGGCCAGGAGTACGCCATCACCCTGCAGCAGGATGCGGAAGCTCGACTGCATCCGGCCTTTTTGCGTGCAGCGCGCGCCCAGGCTGGCCTGGGTTTCACTCAGGTAATTAAGGTTGCAGGTCAGTTGGCCCTGCAGGAACTTGGCAGCATCAGAGCCGCGGACGGCGAGAACGCCTTCGTGGGACAGGGAGCAGAAAAAAGCGGAGTCAGCCATGGGTCATCGCAGGTCAAAAAGTCATGGGTGCATCATAGAGGGGCGTCCGGCAAATGCATAGTTTCGTCGCGGTCGACCAAAGCCGACTGTTCCGGTGTCGCCTGGGCTGTATACTTGCGCTCTATTTTAGGAGGGCTCCATGGTCGAAGATGTAGAAATCAATCGCCTCTACTGGCACAGCCGTCGCGGCATGCTGGAGCTGGATGTGTTGCTGGTGCCTTTCACCAAAGAGGTGTACGCGACGCTCAATCAGGTGGACCGCGACCTCTACGTCAGGTTGCTTACGTGCGAAGACCAGGACATGTTTGGCTGGTTCATGGAGCGCGCCGAATCCGAAGACCCGGAGCTGCAGCGCATGGTTCGGATGATCCTGGACCGTGTCCAGCCCAAGTAATCGTTTCGAATGCCGCTGGCAGGCCTCGCGGCTGTTGCTGGCGGCCTATGTGCTTGCCCAACTGATCGCGCTGGGCAGCCTGCTGGTTCTAAACCTGCCTTACTCAAGCCTGGGCATCCTGTTATGCCTGGCTCATTGTGCCTGGGTGTTACCGCGGCAAATTCTGCTCACTCACCGTTCGTCGATTCGTGGCCTGCGCCGTGACGACGATGGCTGGCAATTATGGAGCGCCGCACGCGGGTGGCACCCTGTGCAACTGCGGCCCGACAGCCTGGCGTTGCCGCTGATCGTGGTGTTGCGTTACCGGGCGCAGGGTGAACGGCGAGTGCGGTCCATCTGCGTGCCAAGGGATGCACAGGCCGCCGATGTGCACCGGCGCCTGCGGGTACGCCTGAAGTTCAGCCGGCGTAGGTGGTTGGCACCAGGATAGTGTCCCGGGCTTCGGGCAGCATCTGTGGATAGTCGAGGGTGTAATGCAAGCCGCGGCTTTCCTTGCGCTCCATGGCCGACCGGATCATCAGCTCGGCCACTTGGGCCAGGTTGCGCAATTCGATCAGGTCGCGGCTGACCTTATAGTTGCTGTAGAACTCGACCCTGTGAGGCTAAACCCAATGGATACAGGGGTTTCAGCCGATGACCGTCAACCACCGCTCCCAAAGTGGGACAAACCTGTTACAAACTGCGCTCGCCAAGCCATACCACTATCGCCGGTCTGGTCGCTATTACCTTCGCCTTCGCCCGCAAGGAACCGTTAAGGGCTTCTTCACGCTGTCACTCAGGACCACCGACAAGGCCACCGCAATGACCATCTCAGACGACATCCTTTCGACCCTCAAGGCCTACCACTTGGACAACCCAGAGGCGTCATGGGATGAACTGCGCGCGCGCCTGACTGACTTCGCTGAGTACAACTTGACGATGGCACACGGTGACAGCTCACTGGTCGCTTACGAGATGATCAACGATGAGCATCACTTGGCGTTGCGTAAGGCGTCCGCAACGTTGCCTCTGAGTGTGAATCAGCAGCGGGCAGTCAGTAAGGCCCTTGAGATCCTTGAGGCCTCTCAGGAGCGTATGCGGGGCCGTTCAGGGAAGCTGGTCGAGATCGTTAAGGACCTCAACGATGAACCTTGTGGCACGCCTGAAGCCCTCTTTCTCTCCCAATCTGTAAATGCTTCTCCGGGTCTGACCTTTAAGTCTCTCTCTGCGCTCTACATGGAGGAACGCAAGGACAGCATTCAGGCCAGCACCATGCGGGACGTGAAGTCATCGTGTGAGGCCATCGGTGCGGTCCTTGGTGACTTGGACATGAAGAGCCACACACGGGAGGACATGAAGGGCCTCAGGGAAAAGCTCCTTGAGGCCCGTAAGCCTTCGACAGTTAAGAAGCTGCTGACCCGGCTATCAACGGTCATGGATTGGGCTGTGAACAATGGCTACCTCGATAAGAGTTTCGATAAGGGCCTGAAGCCAACTAAAGGAGCTGACAGCTCCCGTGAGGCGCTCTCTCAGGATCAGGTAAAGGCCCTGATGGCTCACGCTAAGTCGCTTCCAGTGGACGCTTGGCAGCGCTGGGCGTTGTCCCTTGGAGTGATCACTGGGACCCGTATTGAGGAACTCAGGCAGTTGACCAAGGCTGACGTTAAGCAGGTCGGGACTGTGTGGGTCATCGACATCAATAGGAACGATGGCAAGACAGCCAAGACCAAGAATGCTCTACGTGTCGTACCGCTGACTGACGGGGCCTATGGCTTCGACCTTAAGGCGTTCCTTGAGTTTGTCAGGAAGGCCGACTCTCGGCTGTTCACCTTGGGCGCTGGTCAGTTCTCGAACCTGCTTAATGGTGCGTTACGGGATGTCTTGAGCTTGAACGCTGATCGGACCCAGACTTTCCACTCATTGCGTCACTCACTGGCCGGTGCCTTGAAGGCCGCTGAGGTGCCTGTGGGAACCGCTGAGTCCATCTTGGGTCACGCTTCAGGGTCTATCAGTTATGACCTGTACGGGGCTGGGAGTGCCGTTGAGGTGGGCCGTATGGCGGACGCTCTGGTGAAAGCTTTGAAGCTGGTAAGCTAAGGCTGCATCTATGCTGGTCGCCAACGAGCGCTTAGTATGCGGACATCATGGAACATTAACTAAGTAACGGAGCTGTCAATTGAACAATGGACGTTTCTTCAGTGGCCTCGCTCTTTGTGCAGTGCTTCAAGTCTTTGCGGCTCATGCGCTGGGGCAGGAAAAACTATGGGTCACCACAGATCGTACTGATCGACACACTTGCCCATCTACAGAGTGTGGGGTCGCAGGCCGTCTTATGTTCAGGGAAGGCGTTGACATCTTAGAGCGTAAAGGTCAGTGGGTGCGTATTACTAAAACCTATTCTGCATCCTGTACTGGCGGCGTCAGCGAGTACATTAAGTCTGGAAATAAAGCCTGTACGGCCGTTAATGGCATCAAGGACGGGAAGTTTGCTGAATGGGTTCAGAGCAAAGATTTTAGCCGAGATCGCCCTAAGGACCCTTCAGAGGATGCAAGTGGAGATTACTCTCTCGTAAAAGGTTCAGACGATTATAGGATTTATAAGGACCCATTTGCTAAAGCAGCGCGGGCATTGATAGATGACGGCACTTGTACTGAGGATGACTTCAAGGAAATTGGTGGCTGGATGGCCTCAACGAATCGTGGCGAAGGTGTGTACTTCACTTATTGCGGCGGTATGAAAGTCAACAATAAGGTCTACCTTGATGTCACTTCAGGGAAGACCAGCCGTTAGGTTCGATAAGGACATGCGAGCGGTTGTGAGTCCTGACGTGTTAGCTACACGTTCGTCGAAGATTTAAAAACCCTCACCCAAAGAGGGACAGGCTAAATCAGCGTTGCTTTCCTTTCAAGATGCCGCAAGGTCACCTCAAAGGTGGCCCTCTGCGGGCAAGGCGTGTACGTCCAGTGATCAACGTTACCTCTTTCAGGTAGACCAATGTCCAAGACACCACGACCACCAAGCGCAGCCCTAACGGGATCTGCGGGGCCAGCATCAGGTCCACTGTAGCGATTCTGTCTGCGCACTTCGTGTGAATAGACCCTTGATAGGTTTGGGCCTCCTATCTCTGATCGCACAGTATAAAGGGGCCTTTTAACTTAAAGATCTCTACAAGATGACTCTAAGATTAAGTTTTATTAGTTTAGTTCTATAAATAATAAAAACTTAAAGAGAATGCTCTTAGAGTTACCTTAAGGTCGATCATTAAGATCTTGGGTCTACCTTCGATGTCGTGGTTGTAGAAGTGTGACCGTAGCGGCTCGTTGGTGCTCCAGTATGACCAGATTAAAAACCCTCACAAGAACAGGGACAGACCGCTAAGCTAATCGGTCGCTCTGAATTCCTCTACGCCCGTCGCTGGGCTTTTATCAACGTCAAGTCTTTCTGAATGCTTCTTGAGCCATAGTCGATGCCCGTAGTGGGGCCTTGACGGTCGGCCTGTGGGAGCGAACTCAGGGGGCATTCAAAAGGAGTCCACTACTATGCTGGCCAACACCAATAACCAAACTGATCTGCTGCCTATCGTGATTGAGGGGCAGACCTTCAAGCCGAACGAAGATGGAATGTGGAATCTCAACGAGATCGCCAAGACTCTGAATGTTCGGGAACCGGGTCAGTGGCGTAATGCTGTTCAAGCTGCCCTGATCAAAGATGCAAATTTGCATGTCTCCCACGGTAACGGGACCCTTGCAACAGAAGAGGGCGCAATTGCATACGCCATGTGGGTTTCAACCGACTTTTACCTGATGGTCATTCGTGCGTTCATCGCCATGCGTAACAGTGCCGTCCGTGAGCTGCGCCATAAAGATGCCCTTCTGGACGCAAACATGCCCAAGGCTACGACTCTCGACATGAAGGCTCGCGGCGCGGGTCTGACATGGACCGAGGCTTGCCGTGTGGCTGGTATTCAACAGCCTCGACTTGCTCTTGAATTTCTCGCAAAGGGGGCGATGTTCGTTCACGTCTGTGACGATTTTGGTAGCCGTACTGGTCAGATCCGACCAAAGCAGCAAGGTTTCTCATCAGGCGCCTTTGTGGCGATCTCATCGGACTTCGGCAACCGTGAAGGCTGGAGGGTCAAACCCCGTGGCCTTGACTGGTTGCGTGCAAATACTGAGACCATCAACGTCGGCGTAGCTGAAGCCAAGGCCGCTCAGGCCAAAGCTAAGAAGGCCACTCAGGCATCCCGTGTGGATCGCTGGGGCCGTGCATGCAAGGAGGCATAGCTATGAGCAGTTCCTTCCTCGACCAGCTCAATGCCCTGTGCGTCACCCCCGCGTCCCGCGTGAAGTTGCTGACCCTCCGAGGCATCTGGCGTGATCGACGTGCCCGTAACAGCTTCTATTGCGAGTCATCATGCGGGGTCCATTTGGATTCCCTACTGGCCCACCTCGAAGCCAATCACCCCGGTCTGAGCGCCTTCGTTAAGTCGATCATCGGGTCACCATCGCTCCACATCGACGCGGTACTCCGTGCACGCTTAAAGGTCCCTTTAGGGAAAGCTCAACGCATCATCCATCTACTGTAACGCCGTCCGCCATCGGCACCAAGATCACACCCCGCCAAGTTACAGACCCGTGATCGCACCAACCCAAACCCAGAAGATATTGATCATGTCCTTGAGAGGTCCGTGCGGCTACTCCTTGCCATCTGGTCACGTTGCCTCTATGCGGCAGGGCCATGAATCAATGTCTCGAATTTAGGAGACACCTACCATGCAATTGAACATTCAAAACGTAACGCCCGAAACTGTTGAAGTCCAAGGCCAGAGCGTGACCCGTACCTTCGCTGAAGGCGTGATGCTGTCTGGGCTGATCGCTGGTGCAGGTAAGAATGATTCGGCCCGTGAGGCCATCGTTAAGCAATACCTTGACGCTGGTCTGATCGCTGATGCGTTCCCCGCTGTGGTCCGAGCAGTTCGTGCTCGTGAGGCCCATTCAGCAGCCGAGCGTGAGCGCCAGTTAGCTGAGTCTCGTGCCCATGCTGAGCGCGTTGCTTCCTATGCGACCCCTACGGCCCTTGAGGTCGCCCGTCGCCGTGCCAAGCGTGAGGCCCGCGAAGCTGAATACCGTGCACGTGGTGCTGCTATCCGTGCCGCTAATGGCCGGTCCTCATGGTCCTCGTGGGAATGACTCACGGGCAACCTACTGACTCACACCGTCTTGCCTCCGGTGGCGCTGGCTCTTGTTGGCGTCCCGTTGAACCCCTTCAAGTAAACTTTCAGGAGATACTCAATCATGCCTACTCGTAAACAGAACGCTTTCAAATCCGCCGACCACCGCGAGAACACTGACCGTTACAGCGCACCGACTGCCTATGAGCAGGCCGTGTGGGGCAATGGTGGTAACCTTCAGTTCAACACCCAGGCATCCACAAGCGCCCCATGCAGTGACGGCAGCGTCGCCGCTGAAGGTATCGTTGCGGTCCTTGACGACTTCTTTAATGGTGGCGAATGGCACCAGAACGCCGTTGATGCTATCCCGTGTGAGTTTCGACCTAAGGGCACTGAGCCGACCCCTGTGCAACTGGTCAACATGGTCGACCGCAACGTCGAGTTCGACCCACGTAAGTCGATCTACGACACCTCGACCATTACAAAGGGTGAAGCTGTTGCCGGTGACGTGATCTTTACGGAGCCCACTGATACCGCCGCGTTCTTCTCGCACCGTATGACTCTGTTAGATGCTCATGTGGTGGCAGGTTTCACCAGCAACTCCATCGGCCAAATGCTGGATAAGGCCATGCAGGACTTTGAGAAAGCGTGCGGCTCTACCATCGTGGACATTCTCCTGAAGTCCCCAAGTGTCGAGGTCAAGGAAGTCACCATTGCTGGCACTGGACCACGTGATCGTGCTGAGGATTGGATTGACCAACTAACACTGAGCATCAACCACTCAGTGGGCAACTCCCTGAGTGACTTCGTGCTGCTGATGCACATGACCGAACAGGCAATCCTTGAGCGTGCTGCCCAGCGTGCAGGCGTAGATGATATTGAGGACCTGTTGGGCTGCCGTACCCAGTTCTATTCGGATGGCAACCGTGGCGTCTTCATGCTCCCTAAAGGCTTCGCCTCCCTGTCGTTCCGTGAAGGTAACGACGGTGATGTGTGGTCAATCCTCGCCAGCCGTAACGCCTCGGTACAGGGCTGGGACATCGAAATCACCGGTATCGCTGACGTAATGGCTCAGGCCAAGGTCAAGCTGAAGCTGGCAAACCCAGCGGACCCTACTGAGAAACTTCAGGTCGAGACCGTAGACTTTCCGCTGATCACCCGTGTGGTCGTCAAGCCGTAACACCCGCTGTATCCATGAGGTCCGTAATGGGCCTCATGGGCGAGCTGTTTAGTTGCTATGCTTGGGCATCGACCATGTTACGGCAAGGCCAGCCATGAGTTTTACTCTCTGTTATACCTACAAGGACAAACGGGTGGTTACGAAGATACAAGTCGATCACCTGACCCCATATGCAGCCGTTTGCTTTGCCCTGCTCCAGTCAGGGGCCACCAACGACTCAAGTGGTGGAGGCTGGCCTAAATCCTATGAGGGCATCCTTGAGATTGCCACTCAATACGGTCTCACAAACCTGACGGTTCACCGATCCCTTAACTCTTAGGACAACTTCATGGACACGTTTAGCGCGGCCTACGGGCCTGCGTTGGTGTTCATGTGGCCTTCTGGCTGTATGGGTGCCTCAAGAGCACCTCATGAGGATCTGGCACAAAAATCTGAGTGACCACCTGTAACTACTAACCTGCGCGCTTACCCCCATAGGCCCTCGCATGCTCGCTCAGGCGCACGATAAGGACCCTTGCGGGCAGGTGATAAGGACCTCAGCGTTGGGACAAATGTGCGCCAAAGCTGTTACAAACTGGGGCCCCATGGTGCTACGCTATGGCTCCTAACGTGCCTCATTTGTCGGGTGTAAGGATCGTATCCTTCGCCTCTGGCAGCAGCTCTGGATAGTCCAACGTGTAGTGCAGACCCCGAGATTCCTTACGTTTCATGGCAGACCTGATCATCAGTTCCGCTACTTGAGCAAGGTTCCTCAATTCAATCAGGTCTCTGCTTACGCGATAGTTGCTGTAGAACTCGTCGATCTCATCCAGCAGCAAGCGCACCCGATGTTGCGCCCTTTGCAGGCGCTTGTTGGTGCGCACGATGCCCACATAGTCCCACATGAAGCGTCGCAGCTCGTCCCAGTTGTGAGCGATGATCACGTCTTCGTCCGAATCAGTGACCTGGCTCGCATCCCAGCGGGGCAGGGCGGCTGGTACCGGGATGCGCGGCAGTTGCTCAAGAATGTCCGCTGCCGCCGAGCGGGCATACACGAAGCATTCGAGCAATGAATTGCTGGCCATGCGGTTGGCGCCGTGCAGGCCAGTGAAGCTGGTTTCGCCGATGGCATACAGGCCCGGCACGTCGGTGCGGCCATGCTGATCGACCATCACGCCACCGCAGGTGTAGTGCGCGGCCGGCACCACGGGGATCGGGCCCTTGGTGATGTCGATATTGAAGGTCAGGCAGCGTTCGTAGACGGTCGGGAAGTGGGTCTTGATGAAGGCTTCGGGCTTGTGGCTGATGTCCAGATACACGCAGTCGATACCCAGGCGCTTCATTTCGTGGTCGATGGCGCGGGCGACGATATCGCGTGGTGCCAGCTCGGCGCGTGGGTCGAAGCGCTGCATGAAGCGTTCGCCATTGGGCAGCTTCAAATGTGCGCCTTCGCCGCGCAGGGCTTCGGTGATCAAAAAGCTCTTGGCCTGCGGGTGATACAGGCACGTGGGGTGGAATTGGTTGAACTCCAGGTTGGCGACCCGGCAGCCCGAGCGCCAGGCCATCGCAATGCCGTCGCCGCAGGCACCGTCGGGGTTGCTGGTATAGAGGTAGACCTTGGCGGCGCCGCCCGAGGCGAGAATGGTGAAGCGTGCGCCATAGGTATCGACTTCACCGCTGGTGCGGTTCAGTACGTAGGCGCCCAGGCAGCGTTCGCCCGGCAGGCCCAGGCGTTTTTCGGTGATCAGGTCGACGGCGACGCGCTGCTCTAGCAATTGGATGTTGGGGCGTTGGCGGGCCTGATCGAGCAGGGTCTTGAAAATCGCGGCCCCGGTGGCATCGGCAGCGTGAATGATTCGGCGATGGCTGTGGCCGCCTTCGCGGGTCAGGTGGAACTCAAAGCCACCGTCGTCGCTGCCGGCATGTTCATCGCGGGTGAAGGGCACACCTTGGTCGATCAACCATTGGATGGCTTCCCGGCTGTGCTCGACGGTGAAGCGCACGGCGTCTTCGTTGCACAGGCCACCGCCGGCGTTAAGGGTGTCTTCGACGTGGGATTGCACGGTGTCTGTGTCGTCCAGCACCGCAGCCACGCCGCCCTGGGCCCAGAAGGTCGAGCCGTTGGCCAGGTCGCCTTTGCTCAAAACCGCTATACGCAAATGGCTGGGCAGGGTCAGGGCCAGGCTCAAGCCGGCGGCGCCGCTGCCGATGACGAGGACATCGTGTTGAAACTGTTGGCTCATTTGACGGATTCCGCAAAAAGCGATCCAAAGGGGGGCGCAAACAGGACGCCTGGATCGGCGAATCAAAGGGTCACACGGGCCACTAGTATATAGAGGGGTGGAGCGGCACAATAGCCACGCCTTCGTGGCATTGTGAGATTATGCTGCGCAGCGTTGGGAAACGGCCGGTTGGCGGGACGGGAACTTTTTGCATAAGCCCCGACTCAATAGCAGGTTGCCCGAAAGCTGGGAAAACGTTGAGTTTATTGGCCCGTCGGGAGCATTGGACGCGTCACGAAACCGGCGACAAGATTATTCGCGCAGCCGGCACCGACCGTGCTGCGTTTTTCGTGTGTGCCAAATCAGTGCATGCCGGAAACTTGCTTGAAGGGGGAGAACTTTTGCGAAAAGCCCGAGTCTATGTTTGCAAGCCTGATCGTTTAGTTATGCAAGCCTCCTTCAAGTACAACGAGGAGTGTTCATGCTAACCCAGGAAGAGGATCAGCAGCTGGTCGAGCGCGTACAGCGCGGTGATAAGCGAGCATTTGATCTGCTAGTGCTGAAATACCAGCACAAAATTCTCGGGTTGATCGTGCGGTTTGTGCACGACACCCATGAAGCGCAGGACGTTGCACAGGAAGCCTTTATCAAGGCTTACCGTGCACTTGGAAATTTCCGCGGTGACAGTGCGTTTTATACGTGGCTGTACCGCATCGCCATTAACACGGCGAAAAACTATCTGGTGTCACGCGGTCGCCGCCCACCAGACAGTGATGTCAGTTCAGAAGATGCAGAATTTTACGATGGTGATCACGGCCTCAAAGATCTCGAGTCGCCGGAGCGTGCATTGCTGCGCGACGAGATCGAAGGCACCGTTCATCGCACTATTCAGCAACTGCCAGAAGATTTGCGTACGGCGTTAACTTTACGTGAATTCGATGGTCTGAGTTACGAAGACATTGCGAGCGTCATGCAATGTCCGGTGGGGACTGTGAGGTCACGGATTTTCCGGGCCCGAGAAGCCATCGACAAAGCCTTGCAACCGTTGTTGCAGGAAAACTAAAGACAGCGGCGACAGCCAAGAGAGGAACCGCCATGAGTCGTGATGCCCTGCAGGAATCGCTGTCCGCAGTGATGGATAACGAAGCGGATGAACTGGAACTTCGTCGAGTGCTCAACGCATTTGATGACGCCGAAACCCGTGATACCTGGTCTCGTTACCAAGTCGCTCGGGCGGTGATGCACAAGGATCTCCTAATCCCTCGTCTGGATATTGCTGCGGCCGTTTCTGCTGCACTGGCGGATGAAGCCGTTCCGGCAAAAGCCTCGCGTGGTCCATGGCGTAGCCTGGGGCGTCTGGCAGTGGCCGCCTCGGTGACCGTTGCTGTGTTGGCAGGCGTTCGCCTGTACAACCAGGACGAGATCGCAGGCAACGAGCTGGCCCAGCAGACTCAGCAGCCGGTCATGGCCGGTCCGCAAGTCAAAGGCCCGGCCGTGCTGGCTGGCTACAAGGAAAGCACCGATACCACCGGCCCTATGGCCAATGGTGTACTTCAGGGGCAATCCGGCTGGCAAGATCAGCGCCTTCCAGGCTACCTGCGTCAACATGCGCAGGAATCGGCCGCCAAAGGCACTGAAAGCGCTCTGCCATACGCTCGCGCAGCAAGCCAGGAAAACCGCTGATTCGCTAAGGAGCCCTATGCGCGCCATACCGCTCCTTGCGCTTTTGCTCAGTAGTTGGTTTGCACTATCCGCCCATGCCGATGAAGCCCAAGACTGGCTGACTCGACTTGGGCGTGCAGAGCAGCAGCAAAGCTTCGAAGGTACGTTTGTCTACGAACGTAACGGCAGTTTTTCAACCCATGACATCTGGCACCGCGTCCAGGATGGTCATGTCCGTGAACGATTGTTGCAACTTGACGGCTCCGCCCAAGAAGCGGTCAGGGTTGATGGTCGGGCACAATGTGTCAGTGGCACGTTGGTTGCCGGTCTCGGTCATTCGCCTGAGGCACCCTCGCGTATTCTTGATCCAAAAAAACTCACTTCATTCTATGATCTGGCCGTCATTGGCAAATCCCGTGTGGCCGGTCGTAATGCGGTGATTGTGTCGATCAGCCCGCGTGACCCCTACCGTTATGGGTTTGAATTACACTTGGACCGTGAAACTGCGCTGCCGCTCAAGTCCTTGCTGCTAAATGACCAGGGGCAGTTGCTGGAGCGTTTTCAGTTCACCCACCTGGATACTTCGGCCACTCCTTCTGAGCAGAGCTTGCAGCCCGGCAGCGACTGTTCGCCGGTAACAATGTCCGCCGCTAAATCTCCTGACATGTCTGCCACGCAAAAGTGGCATCTGGACTGGCTACCGCCTGGTTTCCAACAGATCAGCAGCGCTACGCGCAAAGATCCCCAAACGAAATCTACCGTCGACAGCCTGATGTATGACGATGGGCTCGCGCGTTTTTCGGTGTTTCTTGAGTCAGCCAACGGCGCTGATGTAAATGAAACCCGCGCTCAGCTTGGGCCGACCGTGGCAGTATCCCGGCGATTGAATACGGTGGATGGCGAAATGATGGTTACGGTGGTGGGCGAAATTCCCATCGGCACAGCTGAACGTATCGCGTTGTCGGTGCGTGGTGAAAAAGCCGCCGCCAAGCCCTGAGATTGTTAATCTTATGTTCATCCTGGTCTATCAATCTGGGCCCGAATTTCGTTGGGTGCTGGGCGTATGAAATCTCTGGACAGCATTTTCACTTGCAAAAACTTCCCATGTTTTTTATAGGTCAGGGTTTGATGGCTCTGGCCTTGTTTGTTCGCGGAGCAAAAATGCCACTCGCAGTATCCGGCGTTTATTGAACCCTGTCGCTTAACCCTGCTCGTCGTAACGGGAGCTGTATGTCGATACCACGTTTGAAGTCTTACTTATCCATAGTCGCCACAGTGCTGGTGCTGGGTCAGGCCTTACCTGCGCAAGCGGTCGAGCTGCCTGATTTCACCCAGCTGGTGGAGCAGGCCTCGCCTGCCGTGGTGAACATCAGTACCACCCAGAAGCTGCCGGATCGCAAAGTCTCGAACCAGCAGATGCCCGACCTGGAAGGCTTGCCGCCCATGTTGCGCGAGTTCTTTGAGCGCGGGATGCCCCAACCTCGCTCTCCCCGTGGCGGCGGTGGTCAGCGCGAAGCCCAGTCCCTGGGCTCCGGCTTCATCATTTCGCCTGACGGCTACATCCTCACTAACAACCATGTGATTGCCGATGCCGACGAGATTCTCGTGCGCCTGGCCGACCGCAGTGAACTCAAGGCCAAGCTGATTGGCACCGATCCACGTTCCGACGTGGCTTTGCTCAAAATCGATGGCAAGGATTTGCCGGTGCTTAAGCTGGGCAAGTCTCAGGACCTGAAAGCCGGTCAGTGGGTGGTCGCGATCGGTTCACCGTTCGGCTTTGACCACACCGTTACCCAAGGCATCGTCAGTGCCATCGGTCGCAGCCTGCCAAACGAGAACTACGTACCGTTCATCCAGACCGACGTGCCGATCAACCCGGGTAACTCCGGTGGCCCGCTGTTCAACCTGGCCGGCGAAGTGGTGGGGATCAACTCGCAGATCTACACCCGCTCCGGTGGCTTCATGGGCGTGTCCTTCGCGATCCCGATCGATGTGGCCATGGACGTCTCCAATCAGCTCAAAAGCGGCGGCAAGGTCAGCCGCGGCTGGTTGGGCGTGGTAATCCAGGAAGTGAACAAGGACCTGGCTGAGTCCTTCGGTCTCGACAAGCCGGCCGGTGCTCTGGTTGCGCAGATTCAGGACAATGGCCCTGCGGCCAAAGGCGGCCTGAAAGTGGGCGATGTAATCCTGAGCATGAACGGCCAGCCGATCATCATGTCGGCAGACTTGCCTCATTTGGTCGGCGCGCTCAAGGCCGGCGGCAAAGCCAAGCTGGAAGTGATTCGTGACGGCAAGCGCCAGAACGTCGAACTGACCGTTGGGGCAATTCCGGAAGAAGGCGCGACCCTGGACGCCCTGGGCAACGCCAAGCCAGGTGCCGAGCGCAGCAGCAACCGCCTGGGTATCGCCGTGGTTGAACTGACCGCCGAACAGAAGAAAACCTTCGACCTGCAAAGCGGTGTCGTGATCAAGGAAGTTCAGGACGGCCCAGCCGCCTTGATCGGCCTGCAACCGGGTGACGTGATCACCCACTTGAACAACCAGGCAATCGATACCACCAAGGAGTTCGCCGACATCGCCAAGGCGTTGCCGAAGAATCGCTCGGTGTCGATGCGCGTCCTGCGTCAAGGCCGTGCCAGCTTCATCACCTTCAAGCTGGCTGAGTAATCCGCTAGACCTATAAAAAAGCCCCGCTGCCGGTTAACGGCAGCGGGGCTTTTTTGTGGGCGGCGGGTTCAGCTCATCATGCCTTTCACCAGGCGCTCCTGTTCGATCAGCTCACGCTGACGGGCGTCGATGCGCGAGGACAGCGGGAAGTTATTGCCAGCACGCCGCTTGGCAAAGTCCAACTGCTGGATGGCTTGCTGGAAATCCCCCACCAATGCGAAATATTCAGCGCGAGCCTGATGCAGGCCAATAATGTTGCCGGACAAACCGCGTGTTTCAGCAACCTGATACCACACGTCCGGATCGTCCGGCCGCGACTTGAGTAGCCCGTCCAGCGCCTTTTCTGCATCGGCGGTACGGTTCTGTTTAAGCAACAGATCTACCCGCACCTGGTTCAATGGATAGTTGCTGGGGTACTGGGTGAGCATGCGGTCGGTACGTTGCTGCGCATCCGGCATGCGGTTGCTGGTGATGTCCAGTTCGATTTGGGCCAGGTTGTAGGTGATGTCGTTAGGCGCCTTGGCCAGCAACGGCGCCAGGCTTTCCCGCGCTTCCTTGAGTTGAGTACCCTTGATCTGGGCGATGGCCAGGCCATAACGCGCTACATCATTTTTAGGGTTTTCATCCAGCTGTGCCTGGAAGCGCTTGGCGGCCAGACCTGGCGTGTCTTCGTATTTGAGCTGCACCCGTGCGCGAATCAATTGATAGCGCAGGCTGTCTTCCTTGCCGCCAGGTTTGGCTTGTTCGGCGCGGTTGCGGGTGTCGGCGATACGCGATTCGGTTACCGGGTGAGTCAGCAGGAATTCCGGCGGCTTGGCGTCGAAGCGGTATTGGCGCATCAGCCGTTCGAACATGGTGGGCATGGAGCGCGGGTCGTAGCCGGCTTTCTCCAGGTTGAGAATACCGATGCGGTCGGCCTCTTGCTCGTTCTGGCGGGAGAAGCGGCGCTGTTCCTGGATCGCGGCGGCTTGTGAGCCGGCAATCGCGGCGATACCGGCATCACCGGCACCCGCAGCAGCGGCGATAATGCCCCCAAGCAGGGCGGCCATCATCGGCAGTTGCATGCGTGATTGCGCTTCCACGCCTCGGGCGAAGTGGCGCTGGGACAAGTGTGCCAGTTCGTGGGCCAGTACCGACGCGTATTCACCTTCGGTCTGTGCATTGAGAAACAGGCCGCCGTTGACCCCGACGATCCCACCGGGAGCCGCAAAGGCGTTGAGCTGTGGGCTGTTGATCAGGATGAATTCCAGGCGCCGGTCATTGACCTGGCTGGTCTCCACCAGCTTGTACACGCTGGTTTCAACGTAATCCTTGAGTTGCGGGTCGTTGAGTTGCGAAACCTGGCCGCGCAGGTAGGCCAGCCAGGCGCGGCCCAGTTGGTATTCCTGTTGCGGCGAGACAATGGCAGAACTGGCATCACCAAGTGACGGCAGGTCGTCAGCGAAGGCCGGGGAGGCCAGCAGGCAGGCCAGCGTCAGCAGGGTAGGGCGCAAAAAAGTCATGCACAAAGCCTTTCGACAAAGAGCTTACTGTAGCCGGACACTGAGCCTGGGACCAGATATTCTAAGCAGCCCGAATGTTTGCCTGGAGTAACACTATGACCGACGCCGTCGCCTTTGACGCCGAACTTGATGCTAGCGGTCTGAACTGCCCGTTGCCCTTGCTCAAGGCCAAGCTGGAACTCAATCGATTGGCCAGCGGGGCCGTGCTTAAAGTGATCGCCACCGATGCAGGCTCCCAGCGCGATTTCCGCACTTTTGCCAAGCTGGCGGGCCATACGCTGGTCCAGGAAGAAGAGGCCGCTGGCGTGTACCGTTATTGGTTGCGCAAGGCCTGAAGGCCTTACGAGGCAAGGTATCTACACAACTTCGGTACCAAGCTGACCCTGTGGCGAGGGAGCTTGCTCCCGTGACGACCTGACGGCCGATGCTTGTCTACCTGACCCACCACGATCCAAATGTGGGAGCTGGCTTGCCTGCGAAGACGGCCTGACAGCCGACACCTATCTACCTGACACCCTGCGATCAAACTGTGGGAGCGGGCTTGCTCGCGAAGGCGGCCTGACAGGCGACACAGTTGGATTGGGTATATATCCATTGCTGCGG